>JBJSYW010000442.1:0-2563 GCA_046089985.1 Chloroflexota bacterium | reverse complement strand
CCATGGAAAAAGTCAACCTGCTGGGTGTGGGGATCGATCCGCTTCCGCTGGAGGCCGCGCTGGAGCGCATCCGCCGCGCCGCTTGCAGCGATGAACGCCTGCTGGTCGCCTACATCAATATCACCGGGCTGAACCTGGCCTACGAGCAGCCCTGGCTGCGCCGGTATTACAACCGGGCCGGGTTGGTGTATGCGGACGGTATGGGGCTGCTGCTGGGGGCGCGCCTGCTGGGCAAACGCATCCCCGAACGCTACACGCTGGCCGATTGGGTCTGGCGGTTGGCCGAAACGGCCCGCCAGGCGGGGCTGTCGCTGTACCTGCTGGGCAACCCACCCGGGGTGGCATCGCGCGCTGCCGCCCGGCTGCAGCAGGGCTGCCCGGGCCTGTGCATCGCCGGAGCACAGCACGGCTATTTCGACCAATCCCCGGGCAGCGCCGAGGATGAAGCGGTGCTGGCGGCGATCAACGCGGCCGGCCCGGATATCCTGCTGGTGGGCCTGGGCATGCCCGCCCAGGAGCGCTGGCTGGAGCGTCACTGGGAGCGCCTGCAGGCGCCGGTGGTGATCTCGGTCGGCGCTCTGTTTGAATATGTCTCCGGCGACCTGCGCCGCGGCCCGGCCTGGATGACGCAGCATTACCTGGAGTGGCTGGCGCGTGCTTTGCTCCAGCCGCGCCGCTACGCCGGGCGCTATGCCCGGGATATCCCGCTGTTCCTGGTGCGCATAATCCGCCAGCGCCTGCGCGGCTCAGCCTGAACTACAACGGTGACCCTATGACCTTCGCCAACACGGTTTACTTCTCGGATAACCTGCCGGTGCTGCAGCAGCTCCCGGATGCATCCATCGACCTGGTCTACATTGACCCGCCGTTTAACACCGGCAAGGTGCAGAAGCGCACCCAGATCCAGACCGTGCGCGCCGGGGACGGCGACCGCACCGGCTTTGGCGGGCAGCGCTACCAGACCCTGCGCATCGGCTCGCAGCAGTACGCCGACGTTTTCGACGATTACCTGGATTTCCTGGCGCCGCGCCTGCAGCAGGCCTACCGCCTGCTGCAGCCCCACGGCTCGTTGTATTTTCACATCGATTACCGTGAGGTGCATTACTGCAAGATCCTGCTGGACCAGGTCTTTGGCCGGGAGTGCTTCCTGAACGAGATCATTTGGGCCTATGATTATGGGGCGCGCACGCGCAAAAAGTGGCCCCCAAAACACGATAACATCCTGGTATACGTCAAAGACCCGGACCGTTATACGTTTAACGTCGACGATATCGAACGCATCCCCTACATGGCCCCCGGGTTGGTTGGCCCGGAAAAGGCGGCGCGTGGCAAGCTGCCCACCGATACCTGGTGGCATACGATTGTGCCCACCAATGGCAAGGAGAAGACCGGTTATCCCACCCAGAAGCCGCGCGGTATCCTGGACCGCATCATCCGTGCCTCATCCAACCCGGGCGAACTGGTGCTGGATTTCTTCGCCGGCAGCGGCACTACCGGCGAGAGCTGCCTGGCGCTTGACCGGCGCTTCATCCTGGTCGATAACAACCTGCAGGCCATCGCCGTGATGCAAAAACGCTTCGCCGGAAAACAGGTTTGCTTTATTGAGTCGCCGGCTGCTGCAGACGGCGCTGGAATGGAAGCGCCCTCGCCGGGAGCCCCCGGGCATTAATGAAAACCGGCCGCCTCAGGGGCGGCCGGCCTGTTTCCAACCAATTGTTTACTTGCCGAACTTATCCTTCAGGATGTCTTCCAGCGTGGGCTGGCCGATCTCCTGCAGTTCGTAACGCACGCGCTGGCTGGGCTTATTGATCTTGATGATCCGGCTCAGATCGATCGGTGTGCCGATGATCACCAGGTCGCAGTCCACCTTGTTGATGGTCTCTTCCAGTTCGCGCACCTTTTTTTCGCCGTAGCCCATTGCCGGCAGGATGGTGCCGGTGGAGGGGTACTTCTCGTAGGTGGCCTTGATCGAGCCGACCGCATAGGGGCGCGGGTCGATGATTTCCTTGGCCCCGAAGCGCTGAGCCGCCACGTAGCCGGCGCCGTACGCCATTTCGCCGTGGGTCAGGGTCGGGCCGTCTTCGATCACCAGCACGCGCTTACCCTGGATCGCCTTGGGGTCGTCGACGAACAGCGGCGAAGCGCCTTCGATGACCAGCGCGTCCGGGTTGAGCTTGCGCAGATTGTTGCGCACGGCGATCACATCGGCCGGGTTGGCGGTATCGACCTTGTTGATCACGAACACGTCGGCGGCGCGCACGTTGGTCTCGCCGGGGTGATAGGAGGCTTCGTGACCGGCGCGGTGCGGGTCGGCCACCACGATCTCCAGGTCGGAGACGTAGAACGGGAAGTCGTTGTTGCCGCCATCCCACAGCACGATATCAACTTCCTGCTCGGCCTGGCGCAGGATCGCTTCGTAGTCCACGCCGGCGTAGACGATCACGCCGTTATCGATGTGCGGTTCGTATTCCTCGCGCTCCTCGATCGTGCATTCGTGCTCGTCGAGATCATCATAATCGGCGAAGCGCTGGACTTCCTGGCGAACGAGGTTGCCGTAGGGCAT
>JBJSYW010000441.1:0-7630 GCA_046089985.1 Chloroflexota bacterium | reverse complement strand
GGCGCGCGGCCATGAAATCGACCAGCGGGGCGAGCGGCTGCAGCCAGCCGGATGGGACCCACACCATCGGCGGCTGGATGCCGGTCACCTCGGCCCACATCCGCAGGGCGCGGCGCAGCGTAAAGGCCGGGCCGGTCAGGTGGTAGCTCTCACCGGGGCGGCCTTTCTCATAGGCCAGCAGGTGGCCCTCAGCAATATCATCGACGTGGGCGTAGCACAACTCCAGCCCGGCCCCGGTAGCCACTGGCAGCAGGCCGCGGTAGAACAGGTCCATGAACTTGCCGACCAGGCTGGGGTCGCCCGGGCCGTACACTGCCCCGGGCATGACGATGGTCAGCGGCGCGCCGTGGGCGATCAGCGGCAGGGCCACCTGGTAGTGGGCGTTGTGCTTGGTGCGGTCGTACTCGGTCAGGAACTGGCAGGGCGGCGGGATGTAGCTTTCATCGGGCACATAACCGTGCGTGTCGCCATAGATGGCCACGCTGCTGGTGTAGATGATGCGCGGGATGTGCAGCTCGACGGCCAGTTCGAGCACATTGCGGGTGCCCTCAACGTTGATCAGCTCGGCCTGGCGCCAGGAAGGCGAGCCGAGGCGGTACCAACCGGCAGCATGGAAGACTGCCTGGCAGCCGCTCATCCCCGGGCGCATCGATTCGCGGGCGGTGATATCGCCCCACACCGGTGTGGCCCCCAAAGCGCTCAGGCGGGCGGCGCTGTGCTGCGAGCGCACCAGCGCGTTGACTTGCCAGCCGCGCGCCACCAGCTTGCGCACCACTGCCTGCCCGATAAAACCGCTGCCGCCGGTTACAAATGCCTTCATGTTGTCCTCCAGGCCGATCAACGCTCCACCTGCCTGGCGCGCTGTTCGGTGAGCCACAGCAGCAGCAGGCTGAAGAGCAGGTTCAGTACAAGGTAGGCGATCCAGGGAGAGATGACCCACACCTGGCGGTTCTGCCCCAGGTTCAGCGTGGCGCTCCAGATGCCCTGCCCGTCCAGCAGGCCGATTTCGCTGGCGACCAGGCTGGCCCCCGGGTTGGTGGCGATGACCAGCCAGGCGCTGAAGATCAGCAGCGCCTCGACCAGCGGGGACAGGTCGGTGACCGAGGTATTCAGCCGGGCAGAGAAGATGATCAGTAGAAACAGCGCCATGACCGGCACGCCGAACACGCTCAGGATGGCGTAGGCGTAGGAGAGCACGGTGGCGAAGAGCGTGCGCCGGGTCAGGCTGGAGAAGAACATCCCGGCGGCGCAGAAGGAAACGGCGGTCATCAGCAGCACCAGCACGGCGATGATCACCTCCTGCGGCAGCAGCCCGCCGATCAGGTAGGCCGGGCCGAGCATCGGCAGGGCGGTGAAGATCAGCAGCAGCACGAACGACAGGCCGGAGAGGTACTTGCCCAGCACCAGGGCGCGGGCCGGCAGCAGCGAGACCTTGATCAGATCGTAGGTCTGGCGTTCATGCTCGCTGGCGATCGCCCCAGAGGTCAGGGCCGGGGCGGTGAAGGAGATCATGGTCAGCTCCATGCCGACCAGCAGGCCGAACATCAGCTTGCCCAGCGTGCGGCGTTCTTCCAGGCTGGTGCTGGTGGTGAGCGAAGCGCTGAACACCAGGTAGGCCAGCGCAAGGATCAGCCCCAGGGCGGCCAGGTGCACGGTGACCACGGTGAAAGCGCGCCCGCCGCGCATGCGCGTGCGCACCTCCTTGACGATGACCGGGTTCTCGGCCAGGCGGCGCAGGGCGTTCAGCGGCAGCCATGCCGGGCGGGGGTGCGGGGTGGAGGTCATGTGACGGCTCCCTGGGTGGCGTGCAGGAAGACATCTTCCAGGTCACGCTGTTCTTCGTTGAAAGCGAGCACCGGCAGCCCGGCGGACACCAGCGCGGCCAGGATGGCGCTCAGCCCCGGGTCATCGCCGTCGAATTGAAAAGCCAATCGCTGCCGGCCGCCGTTGGCGGGCAGTGCGGTCACGCCGCTGACCCCGGGAGCGGCTTCGAGCAGAGCGCTCGCCTCGTCCAGCCGGTCGAGCAGCGCCAGCTCGACGCTGCGCCGCGGCAGCAGGCGCAGCTGCAGCTCTTCCAGGCTGCCCAGGGCTACCAGCCGGCCGGCCTCGATGATCGCCACCCGGGTGCAGATTTCGGCCACATCGGCCAGGATATGGGTGCTGAAGAAGACCGTCTTGCCCATACGCGCCAGCTCGACCAGCAGCTCGCGGATCTCGACCCGGGCGCGCGGGTCCAGGCCAGAAGCCGGTTCATCCAGCAGCAGCACCGAGGGATCGTGCAGCAGGGCGCGGGCCAGGCTGAGGCGCTGCTTCATGCCGCGCGACAGGCGGTCCACCGCGTCTTCGCGGCGGTGGGCCAGGTCCACCAGTTCGAGCAGGCTGTCGATCAGCGCCGGGCGGTCGGGCTGGGGGAGCCGGTAGCAGCCGGCGAAGAAGTCCAGGTATTCCCAAACGCGCAGATCGGGGTAGACGCCGAAGTAATCGGGCATATAGCCGACCTGGCGGCGCACCTGGGCGGGGTGGCTGCCCACGGAACAGCCGCCGACCTGCACCTGCCCGGCGGTGGGCTGCAGCAGCCCGGCGATCATGCGCATGGTGGTGGTTTTTCCGGCTCCGTTGGGCCCGACGAAGCCGAATACTTCGCCCGGCTGGACGGTGAACGTCAGGTGATCCACAGCCAGGCGGCTGCCATACTGTTTGCTGAGGTCTTCGATGGCGATGGCGGCAGATTGCATAGAGCGTATTATACATGCGTTGCCGGCGTGTATAATCGGGATATGACTGACGCCGACCTTCCTGTCTTGCTGGGGTTTGTGGCCGACCTGATGGCTGAAACGCGGCTGGAGAGCGCCGCCGCCAGCCTGGGCCTGCGCACGGCCTGGATTGCGCAGGCCGATGGATTGGATGAATCTGCGCCGGCTGCTGCGGTCGAGCCCGCGCCGGACCGATCGCTGGGCGAGCCGCTGCTGGGGCGGGAGGCGCGCTTGATCGAGCGGTTGACGCGCCTGCGCCCGGCGCTGATCGTCTTCGACCTGGGCAATGCCGGCGTGCCGTGGCGGGACTGGCTGTCGTTGATCAAGTCGTCGCCTGCCACGCGGCGCTACCCGGTGGTGTGCTACGGGCCGCACGTCGAAGGCGAACTGCTGCGCGAGGCGGGTGGGCGCGGGGCGGATGCGGTGCTGGCGCGCTCGGCGTTTTTTGGCGATCTGGCGGGCGTGATTGAGAAGTACGCCCGGCGGATCGACCGGGCGGCGCTGCTGGAGACCTGCCGGCTGCCGCTTTCGGCCCGGGCGGTGCATGGGTTGGAGCTGTTTAATCGCGGGGCGTATTTCGAAGCCCATGAAGAACTGGAGACGGCCTGGAACGAGGATGACACGCCCGGCCGCGACCTGTACCGCGGCATCTTGCAGGTGGCGGTGGCCTACCTGCACGTCGAGCGTGGCAATTACAACGGGGCGGTGAAGCTGTTCCTGCGCATGCGCCAGTGGCTGGACCCGCTGCCGGGGGTGTGCCGGGGCGTGCAGCTCGAACGTCTGCGCCAGGACGCTCAGGCGGTCTATGAGCGGCTGCTGGCGGGCGGGCCGCAGGGGATCGGCGGGTTTGACCGGCGCTTGTTCAAACCGGTGGTATACTCGACCGGTGGGGGAGATGAGGCACAGGGATGATCTCGGTTTTGACAGCGCTGAAATTGAAACAGGCGGGGCTGGTCTGGCGCCCGGCGTTGTTGGACTGCTTTGCGCTGCCCGGGCGCGACCTGGATGGGCAGGTGTTCGTGATCAGCGATATGCACGCAACGATCGACCAGCTGCAGGGACGCCAGGTGATCGCCTTCCAGGGCGCTTCGGAGTGGGCGCTGGACAATCTGGTGACCGAGGCGGCGGTGTGGCTGCCCAGCGAAAGCCAGCTGCGCCAGGCGCTGCAAAGCGAACTGCTGGCAGGCGGGCGGCCCGAGGTAAACCTGTTGAGCGGGATCGATACCTGCCGCTGTACGATCGTGTGGCGCGGGGCGCAGGTGAGCTTCAGCAATAAGGACGCCGGCGAAGCCTATGCCGCGGCGCTGCTGCACGTCATCCGCCCGGTGGGGCCGGGTTGGACGGCCTGACCCGCGCCAGGGGCAAACCGCCCGGTAGGATGTTCCCGTACGGGTTTTCACTTCCTTGAAATTCTTACAATTTAACGCTCATTAATCGCCGCCGCTTTGCGGCATATTCCTGATGGCTGCTGATCGAGCATCTGTTATCCTTGTCTGTATTAGTGGTACTTTAGTGGTGATACAGAACAGGAGGAAAACATGATCAACTTTATTGTCTGGATTATCGTCGGGGCGGTGATCGGCTGGCTAGCCAGCATGGTAATGAACACCAATGCTCGCCAGGGGTTCATCCTCGACGTTATCGTTGGGATTTTGGGCGCAGTTCTGGGTGGTTTGCTGCTGGCTCCGATCTTCGGCGGCGGCACAATCAACTCCGGCGATTTCAGCCTGAGCGGGCTGCTGCTCTCTTTCCTGGGCGCGGTGATCCTGCTCGCGATTGTGAACATGTTCCGTCGCGGCACGGTTCGCTGATTATTGGATTTTACCGGACAGGCCGTGCGGCAGCTTCTGTGGCTGCCGCACGGCTTGTTTTGGTTCTTTTCCGGCTGCTGCAGAGTATAATGGGTGGGTCAAGCTGGACTGGAACTTTACACCTATCAGAGGTCTGAGCATGGAATTTTCTGAACTGATCCGCAGCCGCTACAGCGTGCGCGCCTACCGGGACGACCCGGTGGAGCCGGAAAAGCTGGAAAAAGTACTTGAAGCGGCTCGCCTGGCCCCAACCGCCGCCAACCGCCAGCCATTCCAATTGATCGTGGTGCACACTGCCGGCCGGCAGCACGAACTGCAGCCGATCTATCACCGCGAGTGGTTTGTGCAGGCCCCGCTGCTGATCTGCGCGGTGGGCGTGCCGCGCTACAGCTGGGTGCGCTCCGATGATCAGCGCCGCTACCTGGATGTGGATGTGGCGATTATGATGGATCACCTGATCCTGGAAGCAACCAACCAGGGGTTGGGCACCTGCTGGGTGGCGGCCTTCAACGCCAAAGCCGCCCGCACTGCCCTGAACCTCCCCGACGAGGTGGAGCCGATGATCTTCACCCCGCTGGGCTACCCGGCCGACCGCCTGGGGAGCAAAGAACGCAAGCCGCTGTCTGAACTGGTGCGTTACGAGCGCTGGTAACCCATACCCGATTCTTAAAACTGGACAACCGAATGGATTTTAACAACGCGATTGCATCTCAGCTCGGCATCCGCACCGAGCAGGCGAGCGCAGCGATCGAGCTGCTGGACGCCGGAAACACCATTCCCTTCATCGCCCGCTACCGTAAAGAGGCCACCCGCAACCTGGACGAAGAGCAGCTGCGGCAGGTGAGCAGCCTGCTGGAGAAATTGCGCGCCCTGGAAGAGCGGCGGGCGGCGGTGCTGCTGTCGATCGAAGAACAGGGCAAGCTGACCCCGGAACTGAAGGCTGAAATCGATGGGGCGGGCACGCTGACCGCCCTGGAAGACCTGTACCAACCCTACCGGCCCAAGCGGCGCACGCGGGCTGGTATTGCGCGTGAGAAAGGGCTGCAGCCGTTGGCCGACCTGATCCTGCAGCAGCAGAGCCAGGGCGACCGGCTGGAGCAACTGGCGGCGCCGTTCTTGAACGAGCAGGTGCCGGGCGACGAAGATGCCTGGGCCGGGGCGATGGATATCGTCGCCGAGACCATCAGCGATCACCCCGAAGTGCGGCGGGTGACGCGTGAGCGGGCGCTGCAGTTCGGCAGCGCTGCCAGCGGGCTGGTGGAAGACGCCAAGGACGAGAAGCGCGTCTACGAGCTGTATTACGAGTTCGAGATGCGCGTGGACCGGCTGCGCCCGCACCAGGTGTTGGCGATCAACCGCGGCGAGGCCGAGAAGGTGCTGCGGGTCAAGGTCGAGGTGCCGGAACGCGACTGGCGCACGGCGGTGGAGGCGGTTTTCCGCCCGGACCCGCGCTCGCCGCTGAAGGGGCTGCTGGAGCAGGCCGCCAACGATGCAGCCGAGCGCCTGCTGCTGCCGGCGATTGAACGCGACGTGCGCCGCGAGCTGACCGAGCGCGCCGAAGCGCATGCCATCGGCGTGTTTGCCGAGAACCTGCGCGCCCTGCTCAGCCAGCCGCCGCTGGCGGGGCACACCGTACTGGGCCTCGACCCGGGCTTCCGCACCGGCTGCAAGGTCGCGGTGGTGGACCCGACCGGCAAGCTGCTGGACACGGATACGATCTACCCGCATGAGCCGCAAAAGAAATGGGAAGACGCCTTGAAGACCCTGCTGCGGATGGTGGCGCGCCATAAGGTGACGCTGGTGACGATTGGCAACGGCACAGCCTCGCGCGAGACCGAGCAGCTGGCAGCCGAGCTGATCACGCGCCTGTCGGGGGTCAAGGAAGCGGCTGCGCCGGTCAAGTACCTGATCGTCAGCGAGGCCGGGGCCAGCGTGTACAGCGCCAGCCCGCTGGCGCGCAGCGAGTTTCCCGAGCTGGATGTGAGCCTGCGTGGGGCAGTCTCGATCGCCCGGCGGGCGCAGGATCCACTGGCCGAGCTGGTCAAGATCGACCCGCGCTCGATCGGGGTGGGGATGTACCAGCACGACGTTGACCAGAAGGCGCTGTCCGGTTCGCTGGAGGGGGTGGTGGAGAGCGCGGTCAACCAGGTGGGGGTGGATGTCAACACCGCCTCGCCGGCGCTGCTGACGCACGTGGCGGGCATCGGGCCGAAACTGGCCGAGAAGATCGTAGAACACCGCAACACCAATGGGGCTTTCAAAGACCGCAAGGCGCTGAAGAAGGTCAGCGGGCTGGGGCCGAAAGCCTTCGAGCAGAGCGCCGGTTTCCTGCGTATCCATGATGGGGCCAACCCGCTGGACGGCAGCGCCATTCACCCGGAAAGCTATACCGTTGCCCAGGCGGTGCTGGACCGGGCCGGGCTGAGCCTGAAGACGCCGCCGCGCGAGCGCATCCCGGCGCTGGCCGCGCTTTTGAAGAAGCAGCCGGTGGACCAGCTGTCGCGTGAGCTGGGGGCGGGCGTGCCCACGCTGAAGGACATCTTTGAACAGCTGGTGCGCCCCGGGCGCGACCCGCGCCAGGACGCCCCGGCGCCGATCCTGCGCAGCGATGTGCTGAAGATGGAAGACCTGGCGGTGGGCATGACGCTGAAGGGCACGGTGCGCAACGTGATCGATTTTGGCGCCTTTGTCGACATCGGGGTCAAGCATGATGGGCTGCTGCACCGAACGCAGATCCCCGCCGGCACGGTGCTCAAGGTCGGCGACGTGATCCAGGTGGAGATCCAGAAGGTCGAGATCGAGCGCGGGCGGGTCAGCCTGGGATGGGTAAAGAAGTAAGCCGGCGGCGGTGTACGCCCGGCAGAACACTTTGACAATATCACGATATTGGAGATTTAAAAAAAGATGAACGTTCAGATCAGTCAGGGGAAACTGCATGAGATGGCGGCCGACACGCTGGTGGTCGGCCTGTACGAAGGCGAGCAGGCGTTAAGCGGGGCGGTGCAGGCGTTGGACCAGGCGCTGGGCGGGGCGCTGAGCGACCTGCTGGCGGAGGGGGATTTCAAG
>JBJSYW010000440.1:0-18590 GCA_046089985.1 Chloroflexota bacterium | reverse complement strand
CAGGCCGTCGGCC
Organism: Chloroflexota bacterium; assembly: GCA_046089985.1. Classification (GTDB taxonomy): domain Bacteria; phylum Chloroflexota; class Anaerolineae; order Anaerolineales; family UBA4823; genus RBG-16-57-11. The sequence goes on along the minus strand of JBJSYW010000440.1, from coordinate 18,577 downwards.
GGCATCAGACCCTCGACCGTGGTGACGTCGCGGCCCTGTGCCTGCGCGGCGAGATAGCTGCACGAGTTCACCGGCTGGCCGTCGACGAGCACCATGCAGGCACCGCACTCGCAATCGTCGCAGCCTTCCTTGGTGCCGGTCAGGCCGGCCTCTTCACGCAGCAGGCGCAGCAGGGTCTTATCTTGCCCGGTGGTGAAGGTGTAGTCTTTGCCGTTGATGCGCGTCTCGATCGGCGTGCCGGCGGCGTGCAGCAGGCTGCCCGGCAGCGCCGGGGCGGCGGTCTTCTTGCCCCACAGCAGCACCGGGTCGGCCGGGTAGGCCGCCCGCTCGCGCTTTTCGTGCAGCGCCTGCAGGGCGCGCGTCACGCACACCCGCACCATCTCGGCCCGGTAGGCCGCCGACCCGCGCACATCGTCGATCGGCGCAGCGGCCTGCATCGCCAGTTCGGCGGCATGCCGGATCGACGCTTCGCACAGCTCGCGCCCCTTCAGATAAATTTCGGCGTTGTGGGCGTGGATGATGGTCGGCGCCACCGCCCCCAGGGTGATGGCCACTTCCTGCACCTTATCGGCCCCCGAGACGCCCAGCGGCACGGTATCGCCGCTCTTGAAGCCAAACCCAAGCATCACCGCCACATCCACCAGCGAAATGGCCTGCGCCCGGCGCAGCCCCAACTTGATGAACATGCCGCGCTGGTTGGCGCGCAGCGCTGGGAAGCAGATATCCACCAGCATTTCATCCGGCTGCATCAGCGTGCGGCGCACGCCCTGGTAAAACTCTTCCAGTTTCACCAGCCGCTCGCCGCGCAGCGAAGCCAGCCGCACCGAAGCCCCCAGCGCGACCAGCGGAGTGATCGTATCGTTGGCGGGCGAGGCGGTCACCAGGTTGCCTGCCACCGTGCCGCGGTTGCGGATCTGCGGCGCGCCCACCTCCCAGCAGGCCTGGGCCAGCGGGAAGGCCCGCTCGACGATGATCTTCGACGCCGCGCAGGCGTTGTGGGTCACCAGCGGGCCCAGGTGGATCAGTTCGTCCTCGTCCATCGTGATCTCATCCAGGCACGGCACACGCGTGATATCCACCAGGGTGTCGATGCCCCGGCGCACACCGCGCTCCAGCTCCAGGATCAGGTCGGTTCCACCGGCTACGATACGCGCTCGCTCGCGCTTCTCGGCCAGGATGTGCAGCGCTTCTTCAATACCGGTCACACTGTAATAGTTATGCCACATTTCGAGTCTCCACAGCTCAAGGGGTGGGAGCAGCCTGGCTCTTCGCCGCCGACATCGCCTGCCCGCTGCCCCCCTGGCGCAGCATGACGATCTCGGCCATGATGCTCACCGCGATCTCCTCCGGGGTCTCGGCGTTCAGTTCCAACCCGATCGGCGAGCGCACCCGGTCCAGCTTTTCGGCCGGGATGCCGCGTTCAATCATCGCCTTGCGCGCCAGCGTCCAGCGCCGGCGCGAGCCAATCACCCCGATATAGCCCGCCGGCGTTTCAAGCAGCGCCGGGACGCCCTCCACATCCACGTTCATGCCGCGCGTGGTCAGCACCAGGTAGGTCCAGGGGTTGATCTCCATCCGCCGGGGCAGTTCTTCCATCGCCACCGGCAGGTACTCGTCGCCGCCCGGGGTGGCCTGCGGATTGCAGAACTCAACCCGGTCGTCGCTGACCACCACCCGGAAGCCCATCCAATCGGCCAGCCAGGCCACCGCCCGGCCGACGTGCCCCGCGCCGATGACCACCACGGTGGGCTTGGGCTGGATCGGTTCCACGTACACCTCCACCTGCCCGCCGCACACGCCGACATCGCCGCGCTTTGGGTCGTTGTATGTATACTCCAGCAGGCGCGGTTGGCCGTCCTGGATGGCCGCCAGCGCTTCGTTGATGACGCGGCTCTCCATCGTCCCGCCGCCCACAGTGCCGGCGATGCTGCCGTCGGCATACACCAGCATCTTGCTGCCGGTGTGGCGCGGGGTCGAGCCGTTGCTCTTGATGATCGTGCACAGCGCGCCGGCCCGGTTGTGCTGCTCCAGGTCGGCCAGGGCCTGGTAGATCGACATGGTTTAGGACTCCAATAGACCAAACACGGTGGGCAGCAGCTGCTTCTTGCGCGAGACCACGCCGCTCGCCAGGCGGGTGCCGTCCGGTTTGCGCGGATAGGGCAGGTCTTCCAGGATCGGCGGCGGGTTGACCGTCACCAACCGGCTGACGTTGTCGACCACATCGGTCACCATCAGCATCACGAAGTCTAACCCGCGCTGCACGCGCAGGTTCTCCAGCGCCTTGCGCAGCCCATCCAGGTGTTCGTCCAGCTGGCGCAGATCAGTCACTTCCACCTGGGCGATGGCAAAGGTCTTGCCGCCGGCCTCGTACAGCTTCAGGTCGGTGCTGACGATCTCGTCTGGCGAGCGGGTGGACAACCCGGCCCCCGAATCGACCAGCGCCCGCCCATAGCTTTCGATGGTCTCGCCCGCCAGCGGGCCGTTGCGTACAAAGGCCCAGCGCGCCAGGCGTTCGGCGGCGCAGCGGTCGCGCTCGGTGGTGGTCGGCGAGGTCAGGATCAGCGTATCGGACAGCAGGCCCGAGAGCAGGATGCCGGCGATCTGGGGCGTAGCGCTCAACCCGGCCTCCTCGATGCGCTCGGAGACCAGCGTGCTGGTGCTGCCGACGATATCGACCGAGAACTTGATCGGAGTGTGGGTGGTCATGTGCCCCAGGCGATGATGGTCGAGGATCTCGACCAGTTCGGCCTCTTCGATGGCGCCCAGCGCCTGGCCCGGCTCGTTATGGTCGACCAGGATGATGCGCAGGCGCGGCGGGTTGAGCGCCTCGCTCTGCCGGGCTACGCCCAGGTAGTGGCCCTGGTCGTCAACGATCAGAAACTCAGAATGCTCCTCACGCAGGATGCGGTTCATCATATCGCGGATGCGCGTGCTGGCCTGGAAGCGCGGCACGTGCCCGTCACAGGCCTCGCTGCACGGCAGATCCAGGATCTCGGCCATCTTCATTTCCTGGCGGCGCGGGTGTGGGCCGATGTAGCGGGCCATGAAGTTGAACAGGCTCAGCCCGTTGATCATCCCCACCGGTTTGCCGTCGTCCGGGTCGACGATCGGGGCGATCCCACTGGTGCGGTTCAGGATCGTCCAGGCGTCGCGCAGCGGGCTGGCGGGCGTAGCCGTGTCCAGGCGGCGCATCACCAGCTCAAAGCGCGGCGACGCGTCGGTCAGCAGCACGGGCGGCTCCAACTTCAGGCGCTTGAGCACCCAGGTGGTCTGCGGGTTGATCGCCCCGGCGCGAGCAGCGATGGCGTCTTCGCCGTCGCGCTCGCGCAGCAGCCAGGCATAACCGGTGGCCGAGGCGATCGAATCGGTATCCGGGTTGACATGCCCAATCACATACAGTGGTGACATAACTTGCGCAATCCTCCATCCTAGCGGGACGGGCCCGGTTAGCGCTCAGGCGGCGGTCTCGTCGCGCAGCGCCTGCCAGACCTTCTCCGGGGTGACCGGGTTGACATCCACGTTGGCGCCGCAGGCGTCCAGCACGGCGTTGCCCACTGCCGGGGCCACCCCATCCAGCGGGATCTCAGCCACCGCCTTCACGCCGTAGGGGTGCGAAGGCTCGAAGGTTTCGATGAACATCGTGTCCAGGCGCGGCATCTCATGAGACTGGAAGACGTGATAATCGGCCAGGTTGCGCTCGCGCGCCCGGCCCTGCTCGTCATATACCATTTCCTCACACACGGCATACCCCAGCGCCTGGGCCATACCGCCCTCCACCTGCCCCGAGGCGGTGACCGGGTTGACAATCACGCCCGAGTCAAGCGCCATCAACAGCCGGTCCACCACCACCGCGCCGGTCTGGGTATCCACCGTCACCTCGGCGAACTGGGCCGCAAAGGGCGGCGGCGAGGACGGCGATTTGAACGAAGCCACAGCCATGATCTGCTCCTGGTCTTCGTGGTGCAGTGCATTATACGCTACCTGCTGCATTGTGACAAACTGCCCATCCGGGGCGGCGGCCTTGCCTCCCGCCAGGCGGATATCGCCCGCCACCCAGGCGGCGCCGGTCTTCTCGTTCAGCATGCGCGCCGCCCGCAGGCGGATGCGCTCGGCGGCCTGCTCGGCGGCCTTCGCCACCGCCGCGCCGGAGATATAGGTGGTGCTGGAGGCGTACGCACCCACATCGAAGGGGGTGAAGTCGGTGTCCGACGAGTACACCAGCACATCATCCAGCGGCACGCCCAGCGTCTCAGCCGCCATCTGGCCCAGCACGGTGTCGGAGCCGGTGCCCAAATCGGTGGCTCCCACAAGAAGGTTGAACGAGCCGTCATCGTTCATCTTGATGCTGGCCCCGCCCATGTCCAGGTAGGGGATAGCAGTGCCCTGCATCGCCAGCGCCACACCGATGCCGCGCCGCAGGTGCGGCTTGCCGGGCACTTCGCGCCAGGCGGCGTTGCCGTACTTCTGGTCCCAGCCGACCGCCGCCTTGCCCTGGCGCACGCAGGCTTCCAGGGCGTTGGTCTCGATCGTCTCGGGGCGCGGCTCACGCCCTTCGCTCCAGGCGGTGCTGAAGGGGTGCAGCTCGCCGGCGCGCAGGGCGTTCTTCAGGCGAAACTCGATCGGGTCCAGGCCTAGCTTGCGGGCGATCTTCTCCATCTGCCGCTCGACCGCCCAGTAACCCTGCGGCACGCCGTAGCCACGGAAAGCGCCCGCCGGCGGGTGGTTGGTGTAGACGATCTTGGCTTCAAAGCGGATGTTGGGCGACTGGCGGTACGGGCCGTCGCCGACGTACAGCGCCATCGCCTTGTGCCCGGTGTTGCCGGTCACCGTCAGCGCGTGCGAGCCGTACGCGCCGGTGTCGGTGATCACGCTCAGGGCGTTGGCGGTCATCGTGCCGTCTTTCTTGACCCCGGTCTTCAGGTGCAGCAGCATCGGGTGGCGCGAGCGCCCGGCTACGAACTCGTCCTCACGGCTGTACTCGTACACCACCGGCCGGCGGGTGGCAATGGTCAGGTGCGCAGCCACGTCCTCGGCCAGGATCTCCTGCTTGCTGCCAAACCCGCCGCCCACGCGCGGTTTGATCACGCGGATGCGCTTCATCGGCAGGCCCAGCACCGGGGCCAGCACGCGCCGGGCATGGAACGGCACCTGGGTGCTGGTACGGATCACCAGCCGGTCATCTTCGTCCCAATAGGTCACCACCACGTGCGGCTCGATGTGCACATGCTGCACCTTGGGCACTTCGTAATCATCTTCAAAAATGTAATCCGCCTCGGCAAAACCCTGCTCCACATCGCCGATGTCGATGTGAATATGCGCCGCCAGGTTGCGGGTGGGGTCAGAATCGGCGAAGTTGCGATACTCCGGCTCATCGTGCAGCCGCGGCGCGCTCGGGTCCATCGACTGGCGCGGGTCGAGCAGCACCGGCAGCGGTTCATATTCGACTTCAATCAGCGCCAGGGCCTGCTCGGCGATCGCCTCGGTCTCGGCGGCCACAAACGCCACCCGGTCGCCCACAAAGCGCACCTTGCTGTCCAGCGAGAAGCTGTCCAGCGGGCCGGGGATCGGGTCGGATTGGCCGGCGGTGGAGTAGACCACGCGCGGGATGTCCTGGTAGGTCAGCACGGCTGCCACGCCGGGCAGGGCGCGCGCCGCCGCGGCGTCGATGCGCTTGATGCGGGCGTGCGCCAGCGGGCTGTGCAGCACTTTCGCCACCAGCATGCCGCGCAGCTCAATATCGGCGGTGAAGGCCGGCTTGCCCTGCACCAGCTTGACCGCATCGACCTTCTTTTCGGGCTTGCCCACGCTGTTCCAGGCCTCGCTCTGCGGGGTGAGGGTGATCTTGGGCAGCAGGCGCTGCTCCACCAGCGTACCGCCGGAAGGAGCGCCGGCCGGCTCGGCTTCACCGCTGGAGGCCAGCCACTCGCTGGGGGCTGGGATCGGCTCGCCCGGCTCCGCCGGGCGCAGCGGGCCGGGCGAACCGCTCGCCACCGGCTCCACCGCCTCGCCGCGCATCACCGCCGCCGCCCGCAGCACCGCCTGCACCGGCTTGACATAGCCGCTGCAGCGGCACAGCACGCCCGACAGCGCGTCGCGCACTTCGTCTTCGGTCGGGTCCGGCGTGCGGTCCAGCAGCGCCTTGGCAGCCAGGATCTGGGCCGGGGTGCAGTAGCCGCACTGGATCGCCCCGCTCTCCACAAAAGCCTGCTGCAGCGGGTGCAGCCCGGCGGTGCTCTTCCAGCCCTGCTGCGGGTGCTCGCCCAGCGCTTCGATCGTGCGCAGCGCGTGCCCTTCGGCCTGGGCCGCCAGCATCACACAGGTGTTCACCGGGCGGCCGTCCAGCAGCACGGCGCACGCCCCGCACTCACCGCTTTCGCAGCCGTGCTTGACCGATAGGAACCCCAGGCGGCGCAGCACCGGCAGCAGCATTTCGCCGGCGGCGGCCTGAACCTCATACGCAGTTTCGTTTATGGTTAGATGAAGTGTGTTCATAACGCCTCTATTATAGGACTTTGCGCGGCTGCAAGAAATCGCCCCGTTCCCGGTTGGCTCGCCCGATGGCATCAGCCGAGCCGAGCACCACCACTTCGCCGGAGCGGTTAAGCTGTTCCAATATGTCTCCGAAGGCCCGGAAATCAGCGGCCGTCGTGCTGAGCACCTGCTCGCGCCACAGCTGGCGCTCCTGGTCGCTGTCGCCCGCCAGGTAGCGCGCCATCGAGGTGTAGCCCTTGGCGTCGGGCAGTTGGTAGGCGTCCAGGTCGCCGATCGTGCCGATGATGCTGCGGGTCAGCTCTTCCTGGCTCAGATCCAGGCTGCGCAGGAAGGCGGCTGTGCCGTCGTAGTTCTCCAGCGTGCCCAGCAGGTTCGGGTCGCGGTACGACAGGAAGGCGTACACGCCCGAGCGGTGGTTGAAGGTGCAGAAGCCGCCATATGCGCCGCCCTGCACGCGCACCCGCTCCCACAGCCAGGTGGTGCCCAGGTACTTGTTGATCACGTGCACCGAGCCGTCCAGCTGGTAGCCCAGGCGGTACAGGTCGGCAGCCTTGCCCACGAAATTGACCTGCGCCGGGAAGGTCAGCCCTTCGGCCGGCGGCAGGGCCGCCCGCCGCCACTCCAGCTGGCGGATGGCCGGCGTCCCGCCGGCGGTCGATTCACCCGGCAGTGCAGCCAGGAAATCGGCCAGCTGCGGGCGCAGTTGGGCAAAGCCGGCTGCGTCCAGGGTCAGGTTAACCAGCGCCGATTGGCGGTTCAGCAGCGCGGCGTGTACCGCCTGCAGCCGCGCCAGCACCGCCGGCCAATCCTGCTCCACCTGCTGGGCCAGCTCGCGCAGGAAGAACAGCTGCTCGATCCCGCCCATCAGTTCATCGGCCCAATCGGACTCGTTGAAATGCGCCTTTAGCCGGGAGGCCACCAGGCGGTGCCCGGCGGGGGCCAGGCTGCTCTCCAGCCCGGCTTTCTCTTCCAGTACGATCTGGCGGAAGCGCTCTGGGGTGTCGAAACGCGGGGCCAGCAGCACATCGCTCAGGATGCGCAGCAGGTCGGCGGACTGGGCCAGGGTGGCCTTGCCACGCAGGAAGAACCAGGCCTGGGCGCGCTCGCTGCGGCGGGTCTGGGTGGTGAACGTGGTGGGGTAGATGCCGCCGGTGCTGCGCCCGATGCGCTGCGCCAGGCGCACGTAATCGTCGCCGGCCGCACCCAGCCCCAGCAGCGCCCGCCCGTACAGCGGCACGTAGGGCAGCAGCTCCTGCGGCAGGCTGTGCAGGTCCAGGCCCAGGTCCAGGTAGACGATGCCGTTGGTGAACAGATCGTGGTACAGCAGCTGCGTCCCACCCAGGCTGCTCACTTCCAGCGGGATCAGTCGAGCCTGGCGCTCCATGTCCTCCAGGCGCAGTCCGGGGATGGTGGCCAGCGCTTCGGGGGTATCGGGGGTAACCTGGCGCTCTTTCAGCCAGCGCGTATCGGCGACGATCTGCTGCAGCTGAGCCGCGTCCATCATGGCGCGGGCCTGCTCCAGGCGGCGGCGCTCATCGGCCTCCTGCTCCTGGGTCAGCCCGGGCCGGGGCAGCAGCGTCACCGTGGTGCGGTGCGGGTTGCCCAGGAAGTAGCGTTCGATCAGCGTTTCGAAGTAGCGCTCACCGCCAGACAGGCGGGCATGGATCGAGCGCAGCGGAGCCTCGAAGGCCAGCGCGTCAAACGGGTCGCCGCCGTACAGCCAGGTGACCATCGCCATGATCATCGCCACCACGCCGCGCGGGAACGAACCAAAGTTAAACTCGCGCATGCGGAACTCGAGCGTGTTCAGCGAGGCAGCCACCTGCTCGGACTCGATGCCCTGGCGCGCCAGGCGCTCCAGTGTGTCCAGCACCAGGCGCTCGACGGTCTCGCCGTCGCGCAGCCGGCCGTCGTCCACCGCCAGCCCCTGCAGACCGGTGGAGAAGAACGACTGGCGCAGCTCGTCGTCCAACCCGCCGCCGGCCAGGTCTTCGCCCAGCCCGGAATCGATCAGCGCCTTGCGCAGCGGCGAGGCGGGCGTGCCCAGCAGGATGTGGTTCAACGCCGACAGGCCCAGCATCGTCTCCGGGTCGGCGGTATCGGCCAGCAGCCAGCTGACCACCAGGCGGCCCCTGGCGTTCTCAGGGTCGTCGCCGGGGTCAAAGAAGGCTTCCTGGCGGCGCGGCCGGTCAAAGCGCGGCTGCAGCGGGATCTCGGAATCGACCCGGATGGCCTGGAACGGCGCCAGGTACTCGGCCATGCGGCGCAGGCGCTCCTGGGGGTCGTCGTTGCCGTAGAAGAAGATGTACGCGTTCGACGGGTGGTAGTAGCGCTCGTGGAAGCCCTTGAAGGCCGCGTAGGTCAGGTCGGGGATATGACGCGGGTCGCCGCCCGAGTCGACCCCGTACGGGGTGTTGGGGAACAGCGAAGCGCGCGCCATGTCCGAGAGCACGTCGTCCGGGTTGGAGTACGCGCCCTTCATTTCATTATAGACCACGCCCTTATAGGTGAGCGGTTGGTCCGGGTTTTCCAGCTCGTAGTGCCAGCCTTCCTGCTGCAGCGTGTGCGGCGGGATCAGCGGGTAGAACACCGCGTCGATGTAGACATCGATCAGGTTGTAGAAATCCTTCAGGTTCTGGCTGGCCAGCGGGTAGCAGGTGCGGTCTGGGAAGGTGAAGGCGTTGACGAAGGTCTGCAGCGAGCCTTTCAGCAGCTCGACAAACGGTTCTTTGACCGGGTATTTGCGCGAGCCGCACAGCACCGAATGTTCCATAATATGCGCCACGCCGGTCGAATCGGCCGGCGGGGTGCGGAAGTTGATGCTGAAGACCTTGTTCTCGTCGTCGTTTTCCAGCGATAGCAGCTGCGCCCCTGTGTCCAGGTGGCGGAACAGCCGGCCGCGCGTGTTCAATTCAGGAATGGCGCGTTCTTGCAGCAGTTCGAAACCGTACAAGGGATCATCCATCGCTCTCACTCCAGGCAGCGCTTCACCAGCACCGCAGCGGCATCCTGGCGGTACTCGGCTGAGGCCCACTCGTCGCCAGCCAGGCTGTAGGCGCTGCGGGCGGCGGTTTCGGCGCCGTTGGCTTCGGTGCCATCAAAGGCCAGGGTGGGCGCCTCGCCAAAACCGCCCAGCGCCACGCGCGTGCGCCCCGAGGGCCAGGCTGCCACGGCCGCATATACCAGCGGGCGGTCATACGGCGTGCGGGCCACCGAGGCCACCCGCAGGCGGGCGTTAGCCGGCAGGCTGACCCGCACCACCAGCCGCCCAGACAGGCGCAGGCGGCGCACCGGCAGCAGGTCGCCCAGGCCCACGGTTTCATCGCCGGGCAGCAGCAGCAGCTGCGCGTCCAGCGCCAGCAGGGCGGTGGTGAACGGCGAGCGCCCCGCGGCCGAGAGCAGCGTCCCGGCGACGGTGGCCGCCTGGCGCAGGTTGTACCCGGCTTCGTGGCGGATCGCCTCGCCCAGCGCCGGCTGCAGCCCGCCCTCGGGCAGCCCCTCCAGCAGCGCTTGCAGCGTCAGCGTGGCGCCCAGCTGCAGCGTGCTGCCCTGCTGCTCCAGCCGGTCCAGCCCCAACGCCTGCAGGTCGACCAGGGCCACCGGTTCGGCGCCGGAGCGGGCGGCCCGGTTCACCATCGAACCGCCGCCCAGCGGCAGGCTGAGCGGGGCCGGGCGGCCGAGCAGGTCCAACGCCTGCTGCACAGATTGTGGGCGGTGATACTCGACGATCATTGTGCCTCCTCTACTTCGTCCGGGTAAACTTTCCATCCCAACTGATCGAGGTCGTCCAGCGGGATTTTGTCGGCAGGGATGTCCACCAGCACCGCTTCGGCCTCAGCCAGCAGCGTGCCATCCGGGTGGTAAATGGCGCTGGTGGCTTCGGCCACGCGCTTTTTGATCGCTCCGGCCCGCCCCACCAGCTTCAACGGCGTGCCGGTGGGCACGTTCTTGCGGTACTGCACATTCAGCCGGGCGGTATACATGAAGCGCGGCGCGTCCGGTTCGCCCATCTGCGAGCGACCGGCAGCTTCATCCAGCATGGCGGCGATGATGCCGCCGTGGGTGATCCCCGGGTAGCCCTGGTACGGCTCGGGCACCACGATCTCGGCGGTGATCTCGCCCGGGGCGGTGATATAGAAATTGAGCTTCAAACCGACGGGGTTATCGACCCCACATACGAAACAATGGCGAGAGTTGGGCTGTTTTTGTCTCACGATTGTGCTCTCCTGACGTTACATTATACTATTGGGCGGCGCTCCGTTGCGCGGCCGGTTTACCGGGCTTGTATCCGAGGGCCGGCGGCTTTCTCTGGATAGGATTGATTCCTGGAGGAGACTCCGTATTGACCCGCCGCCCCGCGGCGGTTAAGATAGACGCATGGAGACGCGCTGACATGCCCTGGATCATCTTCGGCCGGGACGAAGACCCGGCCCCCACCCCCACCGTCGCCGGCCTGGACGGGCAGCCGGTCGACCTGTCGGCCTTCCGCGGCAAGACCGCCCTGGCGATGTTCTTCTTCCGCCCCGGCGACTGCCCCGAGTGCTGGCAGCTGGTCGAGCGGCTGAAGCAGGCCCAGGCCGAGATCCGCACCCACGACGCCGAACCGCTGGTGGTGCTGCCCGAGCTGCCCACCGGCGCTGCGCTTGACCCGGCCCGTCTGGACGGGCTGACCGTGCTGGTCGACCGGGAAGGCCGGCTGACGCGCCAGTATCACGCCATCTTTGAGTTCGATACCGCCAACCAACCCATGCTGTTCGTGCTGAACCGCAGCGCCCGGCCCTTCCGCGCCTACGTCGACCCCAGCCTGGACCCCGAGGCGCTGATGCCGCGCCTGCTGAAATACCTGGAGGCCAACGCCCTGCTGTGCCCGGAGTGAACGGGCGGTTAGCCGCGCCCCGGGTGGGCGCTTCCCCTGCCAGAGATGATATAATTGCGCCCGTTGGTTCCACCAAAGGTTGTCTGTCCGCGCCCGGCGGCGGGCAGGCGGGATAGGATGTATGGCAAATATTTTCGATAAGTGGAAAAGCGGGCTGACTAAGTCCAGCAAGGCCGCCTTCGGGCAGATCGCAGCCATCCTGGGCGCCAGCGAGATCACCCCAGATACCTGGGACGACCTGGAGGCGCTGCTGGTGCAGGCCGACCTGGGCGTGGATACCACCGACGTGGTGCTGGACGCCCTGGAACAGCGCGTGGACAGCGAAGGGTTGGTGCTGGCGCGCGACCTGAAGCTGGCCCTGCGCCAGGAGCTGCGCAAACTGCTCAGCGCCCCGCCGGTGATTGAATTTAGCGCCAAACCCACCGTGATCCTGATCGTGGGCGTCAACGGCTCGGGCAAGACCACCAGCATCGCCAAGCTGGGCAAACGCTTCACCGCCGAAGGGCACAGCGTGCTGCTGGGCGCCGCCGACACCTACCGCGCCGCTGCGGTCGACCAGTTGGAGATTTGGGCCGGGCGGCTGAACCTGCCGGTGATCTCCGGGCAGATGGGCGGCGACTCGGCCGCGGTGGCCTACGATACGGTGCAGGCGGCCGCCTCGCGCAGCGCCGATATCGCCCTGATCGACACCGCCGGGCGGCTGCACACGCGCTTCAACCTGATGGAAGAGTTGAAGAAGGTGCACCGCGTGGTGGGCAAGGCCATGCCCGACGCCCCGCACCACGTCTGGCTGGTGATGGACGCCACCACCGGGCAGAACGCCCTGCAGCAGGCGCGCGCCTTCAAAGACGCCGTCAAGGTGACCGGCGTGATCCTGGCAAAGCTCGATTCCTCCGCCCGCGGCGGGATGGCCTTCGCCATCCAGCGCGAGCTGAACCTGCCGATCCTGTTCGCCGGGTTGGGCGAAAAACCCGAAGACCTGACCCCCTTCGACCCCGAAGGCTTTGTCGACGGCATCCTGGGCGAATTTTAGAAGGAGTATCCCATGCAAGACCTGCTCGAACGGCTGCAAGCCGCCCAAGAACACACCCAGCGCTTACTGGTGCGACTTTGACTTCGCCAGCAAAGAAGCCCACTATCTAGAACTGCAAACCCTGTCCGAATCGTCGGAGCTGTGGAACGACCCCGAGCGCGCCCGTGAGGTGATGAAGAAGCTCTCCGGGCTGCGCGATGAAGTGGAAGACTGGCGCCGCATCACCCAGCGCCTCAGCGACGCGCTCGAACTGTGCCAGATGGAAGACGAAGACCTGCGCGCCGACCTGGAGGCCGAAGTGCAGGCCATCGAAGCCGAGCTGGAGCAGCGCGAGTTCACCGGGATGCTGTCCGGTAAATACGACCACGGCGGGGCGCTGCTGACGATCAACGCCGGGGCCGGCGGCACCGACTCGCAGGATTGGGCCGCCATGCTGCAGCGCATGTACCTGCGCTGGGCCGAAACGCGCAAGTTCCAGGTGGAACTGCTCGACAGCACCGATGGCGAAGAAGCCGGGATCAAGAGCGCCACCTACGCCGTCAACGGGCCGTACGCCTACGGCTATCTGCGCGCCGAGAAGGGCGTGCACCGGCTGGTGCGCCTGTCGCCGTTCGACGCCGCCCACCGCCGCCACACCTCCTTCGCCCAGGTGGAAGTGCTGCCGCAGGTGGATGACGACGATGAGATCGAGATCAACGCCAACGACCTGCGCATCGACACCTACCGCTCGGCCGGCGCCGGCGGGCAGAACGTGCAGAAGAACGATACCGCCGTGCGCATCACCCACCTGCCGTCCGGCATCGTGGTCACCTGCCAGAACGAGCGCTCGCAGGTGCAGAACCGCGAGAACGCCATGCGCGTGCTGAAGGCACGCCTGCTGGAGGTCAAGCGCGAAACGCAGGAGAAAGAACTGGCCGAGCTGCGCGGCGAATACACCAAGGCCGAGTGGGGCAGCCAGATCCGTTCGTACGTGCTGCACCCCTACCAGATGGTCAAAGACCATCGCACCGATTTTGAGATGGGCAACGCCCAGGCGGTGCTCGACGGTATGCTCGATCCATTCATCGAGTCGTACCTGCGGGCGACGATGGGCAATGGCCAGTAAGCGCGGCGCCTGGCTGGCCCTGCTGCTGGCCCTGCTGCTGGGCGGCTGTGTTTCACTGAAAGATCCGGAGGCGTCGCAAGAATACAGCGCCGCCTCCGTGGCGCGCCTGGACCCCGCCACGCGGGTGGGCCAGACGGTCATCTCCCGCCGGGCGCGGCTGGATGGCATCCAGCTGTGGCTGCGCCAGGTGGAAGCGCCCAGCCTGCCGAACACGCAGCTGACCGTCAGCCTGTACGCCAGCCCGGCGGCCGAGCGCCCGCTGCACACGCTCAGCCTGCGGGCGGCGGCGCTGGGCCGCAGCCAGCCGGTCAGCCTGGTCATCCCGACCCTGGACTTTCCGGGCTACACGCAGCCCAACCAACCGTACTACATCGAACTGAGCCTCACCAGCGGAGCGTTCGACGTGCTCGGCCGCGCCGAAGACGCCTACCCGTCCGGCGCGCTGTGGGTCAATCGCCAACCCCAGGCCGCCGACGCCGCCTTCCGCCTGAGCTACGACTACGACGCCCGCGCCGCGCTGGCCGACCTGGTGGCAGCAGCGGCCGCCGCCGGGCTGGCGCTGCCGCTGCTGCTGGTGCTGTGGGCGCCCGGCCGCCTGCTGCTGGCCTGGCTGGGCGATGAACTGCGCCTGGATTGGGGCGAGCGGGCGGCAGTCTCCGCCGGGCTGAGCCTGGCCCTGCCGGCGCTGCTGCTGGTGTGGAGCACGGCCCTTGGGCTGCGCTGGAGCCGGGGCGGGGTGATCGCCGCCTATGCGCTGGCGGCGCTGCTGCTGGCCGGGCTGGCGCTGCGCCGCCAGCGCCGGCAGCGCTGGGTGCGCCCATCCTGGGCCGGGCTGGCCGCCGCACTGGACCCCGCCGCCGCGGCGCTGCTGGCGATCTTCCTGTTCTCCCTGGCGCTGCGCCTGGTGATGGTGCGCGACCTGGCCGGGCCGGCCTGGATCGACTCGGCCCACCACGCCCTGATCACGCGCCTGATCCAGCAAGCCGGCCGACTGCCCGAAAGCTACGCCCCGTTCTCCAGCGCGCCGGCTGCCGCCTACCACCCCGGCTATCACGCCGGGCTGGCCGCCTTCCAGTGGCTGAGCGGGCTGGCCCTGCCCGACGCCATGCTGCTTTACGGGCAGGCGCTGAACGCGTTGAGCGTTTTCTTCATTTACCAGCTGGCGCTGATCTTCACCAACAGCCGGCCGGCCGGGCTGCTGGCGGCGCTGCTGGCGGGGGTGTTCTCGCCCATGCCGGCCTATTATGTCAGCTGGGGGCGCTATACCCAGCTGGCCGGGTTGGTAACCCTGGCGGCGGCCATGCGCCTGTTTGTAGACCTGGCGCGCCGGCCGCGTCCGGACCTGCGCACGGCGCTGCTGTGCGGGCTGGCCTGCGCTGGCCTGCTAATCATCCACTACCGGGTGATGGCCTTCCTGGCCCTGCTGATGATCACCTTCGCCCTGGGCGAAGCGGTGCGCCGGCTGGACCGGGAGCCGCTGTGGCGGCTGGCGCCGCGCCTGGCCGTGCGGGCCGCCTGGGCTGCAGTCCCGGCCCTGGCGCTCTCGCTGCCCTGGTTCCTGCAGGTGCTGAACGAGGTGATCGAGCCGATCGCCGAAGCCGGGGCGCGCCGGCCGGACCTGCTGACCAGCCTGACCTGGGGCTACTTCACCCCCGCCTCGGGGCGGGCGGTGCTGCTGCTGGCAGCGGTGGGGTTCGGCTGGTCGCTGCTGCGCGCCCGGCCGGTGGGTCCGCTGATGGCGATCTGGAGCGGGCTGCTGTTTATCGCCGCCAACCAGGGCGTGATCGCCGTGCCCACCGGGATCAACAAAAGCTCGGTCGAAATCATGCTCTTCGTCCCGCTGACGGTGGTGGCCGGCTGGCTGCTGGCCGACCTGCTGGGGCTGCCCTGGCGCCGGCTGCCCGGGCGCCCGGTGCGCCGGCTGTACGGCGGGCTGGCGCTGCTGATGCTGGGCTGGTGGACGCTGCTGGGAGCGCGGGCGCTGCTGCCAATCCTCAACCCGGCCACGCTGCTGGTGCGCTCGGCCGACCGGGCGGCCTATGCCTGGATCGAGGCGCGCCTGCCGGCCGAGGCGTCCTTCCTGATCAACCCGTTCCTGTGGGGCTACGGCATGTACGCCGGGCAGGACGGCGGGTACTATCTGTCGCCGTTCGCCGGCCGCCAGAGCATGCCGCCCACGGTGCTGTATGGGCTGGAGGGAGAGGCGGCCTGGGAGCGCGTCCGGGCGGCCGCAAAAGGCACGCTCGATCACGCCCAGGATCCGCAGGCGCTGCAGGGCATCATGCAGACCGCCGGGCTGCAGTACGTCTACCTGGGGGGGCGCGGCGGGGCGCTTTCGGCCCGGCTGTTAGCGGAAAGTCCGCTGTTCGAGCTGCTGTACCAGCGCGACGGCGTATCCATCTTTAAACTTCGAGAAGACAATCATGCTGATTAACGCCGCTGCCCGCCTGCGGGCACTCACCCGGGCCTACCCGCGTCAGTACTGGCTGCTGATGGCCGGGATGCTGGTCAATACCATCGGGATGGGCTTTGTGTGGCCCTTCCTGAACATTTATCTAAAGGAGCAGCTTGGCATCCCGCTCAGCATCGCCACGATGCTGCCGATGCTCGAGCAGATGATCTCACTGTTCACCACGCTGGGGGCCGGCTCGGTGGCCGACCGCTTCGGGCGCAAAGGCTTGATGACGCTCAGCCTGGCGGCTGTTTCGGGGGTGTATATCCTGATGGGCTTCGCCGGCAGCTGGTGGATGTTCGCAGCGCTGATGGGGCTGCGCGGTTTCTTCCTGCCGCTCTACCGGGTGGGGGCCGACACGATGGTGGGCGACTTGATCAGCGACGAAGAGCGCCGCCTGCCGGCCTACTCGCTGCTGCGCACGGTCAACAACCTGGGGGTGGCGATTGGGCCGGTGCTGGGCGGGATCGTGGCGGCCTACAGCTACACCGCCAGCTTCCTGACCGCCGCCGGCACGCTGGGCTTTTTCGCCATGCTGGTCGGCTTCGGCATGGTCGAGACCCTGCCGCGCCGGGCCGCGCCGGCCGCTCCGACTGGCGAGCGCCCGGTTGCCGGCGGGATGAGCTACCGGGTGGTGCTGCAGGATACGCTCTTCCTGATGGCCGTGCTGGCCTTCACCTTCAACGGCATGGGCTCCGGCCTGCCGTTCCAGCTGATCGGCATCTACGGCAAGGAAAACTTCGGCGTGACCGAAGACCAGACCGGGCTGATCATCATGGTCAATGCGCTAATGGTGGTCACGCTGCAGGTGGCGGTGGCCAACTTCGTCCGCCGCTACCACCGCCTGAAGGTGCTGTCGGTTGGGGCGCTGTTCTACGCCGCCGGGATCGGCAGCATTGCGCTGGGTTCGTCGTTCTACCACTTCGCGCTCAGCATGGGCGTGCTGACCATCGGCGAACTGCTGATTGCGCCCACCTTTACCAGCTTCACCGCCAACCTGGCTCCAGACGAACTGCGCGGCCGCTATATGAGCGTGTATTGGGTGGGCTGGAGCTTCAGCCGCGGGCTGGGCCCGGCGATCGCCGGGCAGGTATATGACAGTGCTTCGCCGGCCTATATCTGGATCATGGGCGCAGGCTTCAACCTGGCGGCGGCGGCGCTGTTTATCGCCCTGGCGCCGGCCTTCACCCGGCGTATGCGCCGCCCGGCGCCGCAGCCCAACCAGGCTGCAGCAAGCGATGTCCGCTAAAACCTTGACAGACTGCCGTGAGGCACGTATAATCGATCAGCCTGCCCAAAGGGCAGGTATTATGTTGGATTTGAACCTGCCTGGGAGCAGGAAAATTAGTACGATACAGTTAGCACGCGTACCAGGAGTTAGAGCATGCCCCCTCATCCGAAACGAAAACATTCTTCCGGGCGCCGCGATCGCCGGCGAGCCCATGACGCGCTGACTGCCCAGAACCTGGTGCAGTGCAGCAACTGCGGCGAGATGCGCCTGCCGCATACAGTTTGCCCCAACTGCGGCCACTACAAAGGCCGCGAAGTGGTCAGCGTCGAAGAAAATAAGAAATAATGCGGATGGGCCGTGATCTTCACGGCCCGTTTGCATTTAAAAGGGTGTTCTTACAATGGAAACGACCGGTATTGCCTTTATCTTCCCTGGGCAGGGCTCGCAAGCGGTCGGGATGGGCCGCGAGCTGGCGAGCGCCTTCCCCACCGCCCGCCATGTCTTTGAGCAAGCCGACCAGGCGCTGGGCTTTGCGCTTTCGCAGCTGGCCTGGGACGGGCCGGAAGATGCGCTGAACGACACGCTCAACACCCAACCGGCCCTGCTGGCCCATTCGGCTGCCGCGCTGGCGGTGCTGTTGGAGCAGGCCTCCGGGCTGCACCCGATTTTCACAGCCGGGCATTCGATGGGCCAGTTGAGCGCCCTGCTGGCAGCCGGAGCGCTGGGCTTCGAAGACACGCTGCGCCTGGCCCGCCGGCGCGGCGAGTTGATGAAACAGGCCGGCGAACGCTCGCCGGGGATGATGGCTGCCGTGCTGGGGGCCGAGATCCCCGCTCTGGAGCGGTTGTGCGCCGAGGCCAGCACGCCCGGCGAGGTGGTGCAGGTGGCCAACGACAACTGCCCCGGGCAGGTGGTCATCTCGGGCGCGACGGCGGCAATGGAACGCGCCATGGCCCTGGCTGCCCAGGCCGGCATCCGCAAGGTGCGCCCGCTGGCGGTCAGCATCGCCGCTCACTCGCCGCTGATGCTGCATGCCCAGGCCGATTTCAACCAGGCCGTCCAGGCGCTGCCGCTGATCGACCCGCGCATCCCGTTGGTGGGCAATGTCTCGGCCCTGCCGTTGACCACCGCCCACGAGCTGCGTGACGACCTGTGCGCCCAGCTGACCTCGCGCGTGCGCTGGACCGAATCGGTGCAAGAGATGATCGCCCGCGGCGTGTCTACCTTTATCGAGATCGGCAGCGGCAGCGTGCTGGCGGGGCTGATCAAACGCATCGACCCCGCCGCGCGCTGTATTTCGATCGGCGCGCCGGCCGATATTGAAAAGCTTTTAGCCAGCTGAACAATAATCTTTTAGAAACGCCGGCGCGGCCTCGCCGGCGTTATGG
>JBJSYW010000439.1:0-3185 GCA_046089985.1 Chloroflexota bacterium | reverse complement strand
AGGCCGACGAGCGCCTGCCCGCCGCGTTGGATGCGCTGCTGACCGGCGGGCCGCCGGACAACCAGCGCCCGGTTGACCGGCGGCCAGTTAACCGGGCGCTGGAGCAGCTGCTGGGCTGGGGCAGCAGTTCGGGGCGAGCAGCGCTGCACGGCATGGCTTATGCACTCCGGCAGATCATTCTACCCGAAGAATAATCACCGCGATTTTGAAAAGTGCATATAATGAGACAGCCCTGCTATCAGCCGCCGCGGCGGATTTCCCTGGTTGACCGATGCACATCTCAAAAATCAGCCGGTACCTGGCCAAAATTATCGTCCTGGCAATCGTTTACCACCTGACAGCCCGGTTGTCGCTGCAGATGGCCTATGTCCAGGCCAATACATCGCCCGTCTGGCCGCCGTCGGGGATTGGCCTGGCGGCTTTGCTGATCCTCGGGATCCGCTGCTGGCCCGGGATCACCCTGGGCGTGGTGGTGGGGTCGCTGCTGACCGGCGCGCCCCTGCCTTTTGCCCTGGGCCTGGGCCTGGCCAATACCCTGGAAGCGTTGATTGGCTGCTACCTGCTCAGAAAAGTCCTGCGCATCCATGTGTCGCTGGACCGGGTCCGCGATGTGGTCGGGCTGGTTTTTGCTGCGGCGGTCAGCACCTCGGTCAGCGCATCGATTGGGGTGGCTTCGCTGTATTTGGGCCAGCGCGTCAGCGACACACCGTTCTATCTGCTGTGGGTCACCTGGTGGATTGGCAACTTGCTGGGGATGCTGGTGGTGGCCCCGTTTTTGTTCGTCTGGGCCGATCAACTGCCGAAGAAGATCCCGCGCAGCCTGTGGCTGGAAGGGATTTTGTTCCTGGTGCTGTTATTCCTGGTGACCGGCTACGTGTTTGAGAACACCGGCGGCGATGGGGTCTTGCACCAGGCGCTGCTCTATATGATCTTCCCGTTTGCCATCTGGGCTTCGCTGCGCCTGGGTCAGCCGGGCGCGGTGACCACCATTTTTGCTATCTCTGGCATCTCGATTTGGGACACCGTGCATGGCATGGGGCCGTTTTCGCAGCTGCCGATGAACGACAGCCTGATCTTGCTGCAAACGTTCACTGGCGTGGTGTCGCTCACCACCCTCACCCTGGCGGCCTCGGCCACCGAACGCCGGCATGCGGAAGAGGCTTTGAACCGCCGGGTGGAAGACCTGGCGGTGCTGAACGATGCCTCGAAGGAGTTCCTGGGAAATGTGGAGCCGGATGCCCTGTATGAAGCCATATGCAGGCTGGCGGTCGAGCGGATGGGCCTGCAGGCGGCGTGGATCGAGCTGACCCGGGTTGAGCAGCCTGTCTCGGGCGCTGCCGCCCGCGTGCTGGCGCTGCACCAGCGGGCGCAGGTCTCTGCAGACTTGGCGGAAAAGATCATCGCTTCCACGCCGGTTCGGAAGGTCATCCGGCAGGGCGAAGAAAGTGGGCGCAGCCAGGCGTTGGAGCACGCGACCACCTCGGCGGACTCCGTCCAGTTTGCCGGCGCTCCGCTCGCTTTTGCTGCGTTTCCGTTCACCTACGCCGGAAACGTGGTGGGCGTTCTGTGCGCCGTGACGGCTGAACCGGGCGGTTTTCTGAAGGAAGAAGTGCTGCTGCTGGAGTCCTATGCGAACCTGGCGGCAATGGCGATTCAGAACGCCTGGCTGTTTAACCAGGTGCGCCTGGGTAACGAGCAGCTGCACGCCCTGTCGCACCGCCTGATGGATGTCCAGGAAGAGGAGCGGCTGCATCTATCGCGCGAACTGCACGACGAATCTGGGCAGATCCTGGCGGCGTTGATGGTGCGGTTAGGGCTGTTGGAGCGCGATGCGGAAATCCCGGAGCAGCGCGCGGCCCATATCGTTGAACTGAAGCAGATCGTCAAGGAAATCCTGAATAACCTGCACAGTCTGGCGGTCAAACTGCGCCCGGCAAGCCTGGATCACCTCGGCCTGACCACCGCCTTGAAGCAGTATGCCGACGAATATTCTCGCCAGTATGCGGTGGAAGTCCAGTTTGACGCGCTGGATATTGAAACCACCCGCCTGCCCGCCGAAGTGGAAACGGCCCTGTTCCGCATCATGCAGGAATCGCTCACCAATATCGCCCTGCATGCCCAGGCCGGTCGAGTGGATATCCTGTTAAACCGCAGAAACGGTTGCCTGGTGATGACCATCGAAGATAACGGCGTTGGGTTCGATCCCAACCTCACCGCCAACGAGACCCGCTTGGGGTTGTTCGGCATGCGCGAGCGCGTCGAGATGCTTGGCGGGCGGCTAAGGATCGAGAGTTCCCCTGGCAAGGGAACGACCATTTCTGTGGAGGTGCCGTATGACCATCCGGGTGCTCGTCGTTGACGACCATACCATCGTCCGTACCGGCTTGCGCGCCCTGATTAACGGTGAAGCGGGCATGCAGCTGGTTGGCGAGGCGACCTGTGGGGAGGAAGCCCTGAAACTGACCCGCGAGCTGCAGCCGGATATCCTGGTGCTGGACTTCAGCCTGCCGGATATGGACGGCATCCAGGTCACGCGCCTGCTGAAGCGCGAGCTTCCTCAGGTGCGGGTGCTGATTTTGACCGTGCATGAAGATGACGCCCTGCTGCGCGAGTCGATGCGCTCCGGGGCTTCCGGGTATGTCATCAAACACGCGGCGGAGTCGGAATTGATCGCCGCTATTCATACCCTGGAAATTGGCGGCATTTATGTTCATCCCAAGATGGTGGGCGGGTTATTCAGCGAGCCCGAACCGCCGAAAAAAAACGCCGCTGCAGCTGCTTCTCCGGCGGACCTGCTGACCCCGCGCGAGATCGATGTACTGCGCCTGATCGTTCAGGGGTACACCAATCGCCAGATCGCTGAAGACCTGGCTTTGAGTGTGCGCACCGTAGAAGGCCATCGCGGCAACCTGACCGATAAACTGGGCATGCACAGCCGGGTGGAGCTAGCCCGCTACGCCCGTGAACACGGCCTGACCGGACCTGCCGGATAATTCCCGCCTGGCCCCACGCCCCCGTAATTAACTCGGGGGCGGTTTGCGCCCGCGTAGTTACTACGCGGGCCATTTTGTTTAAAAAACCCCCAACTAATACGCTTATGCCCCGAACACGAGGATTGTAGAATAAATCAGCCCTTCTGAAGGACTGCAACCTGACCCTGCGCGCCGTATTCGCCGCGCTTACCC
>JBJSYW010000438.1:0-3423 GCA_046089985.1 Chloroflexota bacterium | reverse complement strand
TGCAGCCCAGCTCGTCGATCCAGGTCAGCCGCCAGAACCCGGATGCCTTTATCCAGCGAGCGGCAAAAATCATCGCCAGCGGGTTCGGCCAGCCGTCGATCTTCAACACCGATGTGATCGTCGACGAACTGCTGCGCATGGGCAAAAGCCTGGAAGACGCCCGCTGCGGCGGTTCCAGCGGCTGTGTGGAGGTGGGCGCGTTTGGGAAAGAGAACTATAACCTGACCGGCTACTTCAACCTGCCCAAGCTGCTGGAACTCACCCTGCACGATGGGCTGGACCCGCGCACCGGGCGGCAGCTGGGCCTGCACACCGGCGACCCGCGCAGCTTTGCGGGTTTCGACGAGCTGTTCGACGCGTTTGAGCGCCAGGTGCGCTACTTCCTGGACATCAAGGTGCAGGGCAGCCAGGTGATCGAGCGCCTGTATGCCCGCTGGCTGCCGGCGCCGTTCCTGTCGCTGCTGATCGATGACTGCATCGAGCGCGGCCAGGATTATCACGACGGCGGGGCGCGCTACAACACCAGCTATATCCAGGGCGTGGGGCTTGGCTCGCTGACCGATGCGCTGGCGGCGTTGAAGTACCACGTCTACGACCAGCGCAGCCTGGCGATGGACGAACTGCTGCAGGCGCTGGAGGGTGACTTCCCCGACGAGCGCCTGCGCCGCCGGCTGCTGAACCGCACCCCCAAGTACGGCAACGACGACCCGTATGCCGACGAGCTGATGCAGCGCATCTTCGAAGCCTACTTCCAGGCGGTGGACGGCCGGCCGAACACCAAGGGTGGCGAGTACCACATCAACCTGCTGCCCACCACCTGCCACGTCTATTTCGGCTCGGTGATGGGCGCTTCGCCGGACGGGCGCAAGGCCGGGCAGCCGCTCTCCGAGGGCATCTCGCCGGTGCAGGGCGCCGACCGCTGCGGGCCGACGGCCGTGCTGCGTTCGGCGGCGCGCATGGATCACCGCCGCACCGGCGGCACGCTGCTGAACCAGAAATTCACCCCGCAGCTGCTGGCTGACGAGGCCGGGCTGAACGGCCTGGTGCACCTGGTGCGGGCCTACTTTGGTATGGGCGGGCACCACATCCAGTTCAACGTGGTCGACGCCGATACGCTGCGCAAGGCCCAGCAGCACCCCGAAGACTACCGCGACCTGATCGTGCGCGTCGCCGGCTACAGCGATTACTTCTGCGATCTGAGCGAAACGCTGCAGAACGAGATTATCGCCCGCACCGAGCACCAGGGCTTCTGAGCCGCGGCGCGGCCGGGCGGGTTTGGAGCGCCTGGTGGTCTTCGCCGGCCGGTTTTAGCGGCAGACGATGACCACCAGGTCGTTGACGTTGGTGCCGGTGGGGCCGGTGCGCATCAGGCCCCCAGCCGCGTCCAGCAGGGGGTACGAATCGTGGTTGTGCAGCGCCAACTGTGGGTCCAATCCCAGGGCGCGGGCCGCGGCGGCGGTCTGCCCATCCACCAGCCCGCCGGCTGAATCGGTGGGGCCGTCAGTGCCGTCGGTAGCCAGGGCCATCAGCGCCCAGCCGGGCAGCCCCTCCAGGGCGATGGCGGCCGAGAGCGCTAGCTCGGTATTGCGCCCGCCGCGGCCCATGCCGCGCACGGTCACGGTAGTCTCGCCGCCCAGGATCAGGCAGGCGGGCGGTGGGAACGGGTCGCCGGCTTGCAGCATGCCGCGTGCCAGCGCCGCCGCCACGCGCCCCACCTCGCCGGCTTCGCCCTCGATATACGTGCTCAACACCAGGCTGCGGTAGCCCAGCGCCTCGGCCTGCCGGCGGGCAGCCAGCTCCGCCAGGCGGTTGGAACCGATGATGGCGCTGCTCACCGAGCGGAAGATCGGGTCATCTGCCCCGGGGTTCTCCGGGATGAGCCCGTCCAGCCCGGCCTGCAGGTGGCGCGCACCGCCGGGGTCAGGGCGCTTTCTAACCCGCGGCGCCGCAGCACCTCCCAGGCGCCGGCGAAGGTCGATGGATCGGGCACGGTTGGCCCGGAGGCGATCGTCTCCAGTGGGTCGCCGACTACGTCTGAGAGCGCCAGTGCCGCCACCGGGGCCGGGGCGGCGATGCGCGCCATCTGCCCGCCTTTCAGGCGGTCCAGGTGCTTGCGCACCGTGTTCAGCTCGTTGATCGTGGCCCCGGCACGCAGCAGAATGCCGGTCAGGCTCTGCAGGTCTTCCAGCGAGACGCCTTCGGGCGGCAGCGGCAGCAGCGCCGAAGCCCCGCCGGAGAGCAGCACCAGTACCCGGTCATCCGGGCCGGCGCCGTCCAGCAGGGCGTACAGCGCGGCGGCGGCCTGCAGCCCGCAGTGGTCCGGGGTGGGGTGACCGGCCTCGTGCACGGCGATCGCCGGCGGCAGACGGTGCCCGGCGGCGTGCCCGCTCTTGGTGACCACGATCCCGGCGCTGATGCGCTCGCCCAATGCACCCACCGCCGCTTCGGCCATGCGCACCGCGGCCTTGCCGGCCGCGACCAGCAGCAGGCGCTGCACGCTCGCCAGCTCCCAGGTGGAAGCTCCGGCGTGCAGCAGCTCACCGTGCGGGCCGCTCTCCAGGCGCAGCGCCTGCCGCACCCCGCCGGCTGGGTCGGCCGCTTCCAGGGCCGCCTGGCGGATCTGCAGCAGGTCGTCGCGCAGGCTGTTCATGCCTTCAGGCCCATTCCTGCACCAGCCAGAACACCTGGGCCTGCAGTTCCTCCACCTGAGCGGATGAGGTCGGGCCCCCGCCCTGCGCCAGGCTGCGGTCACCGCCGCCTTTGCCGCCCAGCGGGGCCAGCAGGGCGCGCAGCAGCGCCGCGGCGTCCACGCCGCTGTCGGGGTGGGCAGCGGTCACCAGCGATAGTTTGTTGCCGGACAGGCTGAGCAGCACGGCTGCCAGCCCGGGGTGGGCGCTCAGCGCCTGGGCCAGGGCACGCAGCTCGCCCGGCGAGCGGCCATCCAGGCGCTGCAGCGCCAGGCTGCACATGCCGCAGGGGCGGGCGGCGGCGGCGATCTCCTGGGCTTCGAGCGGCAGCAGCTTCTGGCGGGCGACCGCCAGCTCTTTCTGGGCGGCGTGCAGGCTGTCCAGCGTGCGCGTCACGGCGCTCTCCAATTCCAGCGGGTGGATCGTCATCAGCGCCGCCAGCCGGCCGGCCTGGTTGAAATACTGCTCCAGCAGCGCCAGGGCCCGCTCGCCGGCGACGAAGTGAATGCGGGTTTTGTCTTTGACCTTTTCGGTGCGCACGATCTTAATCAGCCCGATCTGCCCGGTGGCGGCGACGTGCGTGCCGCCGCAGGCCGAGTAGTCGCTTTCGGGCAGCGCAGCCGCGCCGGGCCGGTCCTGCACACTGCCGGCGCTGTGGCGCGCCCGGCCGGTGATCTCAACGATACGGATGTCTTCCTTTAAATTAGTGGCTTTGCGCAGCGGCAGGTTTGCCGCC
>JBJSYW010000437.1:0-3239 GCA_046089985.1 Chloroflexota bacterium | reverse complement strand
TGATTCGAGCTGCCGGCGTGCCGTATGATATCCGCAAGGCGGAACCCTACGGCATCTACGACCGGTTCGATTTCGACATCCCGACGCTCCCCGAAAGCGATATTTATGCCCGCTACTATATCCGCCTGTTGGAAGCCCGCGAAAGCGTGAAGATTCTGAAACAGGCGCTGCGCGATATTCCCAAGGGGGAGATCCTGGCGGCAAGGGCGGCTACACGTTCCGCCCCAAGGAAGGTGAAGCTTACGCCCGCATCGAAGCGCCAAAGGGTGAACTTGGCTTCTATGTCGTCAGCGACAACAAAGCCAATCCGTATCGCTATCATGTGCGCGCTCCCAGTTACATCAACCTGAATGCCCTCGGCCCCATGTCGGTCGGCTACAAGATCGCCGATGCCGTGGTTATCCTGGGTTCGATCGATATCGTGTTGGGCGAAGTGGACCGATAAATTCCTGGAGGAATTCATGTTTGGAAACGGACTTCTCAAGGGGCTGGGCATTACGCTCAAGCATTTTGCCGACACATTTACCGATGATCGCCAGAAGGTGCCTAGCCGCTATCAGGATAGCCGCGACCTGGGCAACGGCCGCCGCGTGATCGAACAGCCGATCACGCAGGAAGGCCTGTTGACCATCCAGTATCCGGAAGAAAAGCGTTTGCTGCCCGAGCGCTTCCGCTACATTCCTATGCTGATATGGGATACTGAAAAGAATGAAGATCGCTGCACGGCCTGTGGCATCTGTGCCAAGGTCTGCCCGCCGCAGTGCATCTGGATTGTGCGCACCACCGACCCGACCACCAACCGCCCGGTGCCGGAGCCGAAGGAGTTCTACATCGATGTGGATATCTGCATGAACTGCGGGTTCTGCGCCGAGTACTGCCCCTTCGACGCGATCAAGATGGATCACGACTACGAGCTGTCGGTTTATGACCGGCATGCCCGCAATATCTACGACAAGCAGAAGCTGCTCAAGCCGGTCTCGTATTACGCGGAGATCCGGCCGGTCAATTACGCTCGCGAAGAAGCCGCGCGCGCCGAAGCGGAAGCCGCCAAGGCTGCCCGCAAAGGCCCGGCTGCGGCCGCCTGACGACCCCTGGAAGCGCCGCAGCGCGGTCTGCGCCTGCAGCCGCGCCGCGGCGCTTGCATTGAAAACAGACGAGAAGAAGGATTACATGACACAACCGATTAGCGAATCTGCAGTGATGGCTGCACTGAGCAAGGTCCAGGAGCCGGAGCTGCACAAAGACCTGGTCACACTGAACATGATCCGTGACCTGCAGATTGACGGTAGCAAGGTAGCTTTTACCATTGTACTCACCACCCCGGCCTGCCCGCTGAAGAACCGCATCGAGAGCGAAAGCCGCCAGGCGGTGATGGCAGTGCCCGGCGTGGAGCGGGTTGACATCAAGATGGACGCCAATGTGCCCAACGACGGGCGGCCGCGCGGCCTGCTGTCGCTGCCGATCCGCAACGCCGTGGCGGTCGCCTCGGGCAAGGGCGGGGTGGGCAAGAGCACCGTGGCGGTCAACCTGGCGGTGGTGCTGGCGCAGAGCGGGGCGCGCGTCGGCCTGCTGGACGCCGATATTTATGGCCCGAACGTGCCGACCATGATGGGCGTGGACCGCTTGCCGCCGGTCAAAGAAGAAAAACTGATCCCGGCCGAAGCCTATGGAGTCAAGATGATGTCGATCGGCTTCATGGTCAAGTCGGACCAGCCGTTGATCTGGCGCGGTCCGATGCTGCACTCGGCCATCCGCCAGTTCCTCAGCGACGTCGACTGGGGCGAGCTGGATTACCTGATCGTGGACCTGCCGCCTGGCACCGGCGACGCCGCCCTGAGCCTGGCGCAGTCGCTGCCGCTCAGCGGCAGTGTGATCGTCACCCTGCCGCAGCAGGTATCGCTGGAAGACGCCCGGCGCGGGCTGGAGATGTTCCGCCAGCTGAACGTGCCGATCTTCGGGGTGGTCGAGAACATGAGCTACCTGGAGCTGCCCGATGGCACGCGCATGGATATCTTTGGCGCCGGCGGCGGGCAGAAGCTTGCCGAGGCGGCCAACGTGCCATTCATCGGCGCGATCCCGATGGACCCGCAGGTGCGGCAGGGCGGCGACTCCGGCCGGCCGGTGGTGATCGCCCAGCCCGACAGCCCGGTTTCGCAGGCGCTGCGCTCGGTGGCCGAAAACGTGGCTGCCCGGGTCAGCGTGGCGGCTGTGCAGCAGGGAAATTTCATCCCGATCAATATCATCGGGTAAAATCATTGCAGTCCAATCGAGCGGCGGGCCAAGTCCCGCCGCTCATGAAAAGATAACCAAGATGACGCCATTTATTGTCGGTATTCGATTTCAAAAGGTCGGCAAGGTCTACCATTTCGACGCCAGCCAGTGCCCCGATCTGAAACCGGGGGATTACGTGGTGGTCGATACGGCGCGCGGCCGGCAGCTGGGTGAAGTAGCCCAGGTGGTTGAGAACCCTGCGCCGCCGCCAGAAGGCTCGTGGAAGCCGATCCAGCGCCGCGCTTCACCGCGCGATCTGGTGCTGCGCCAGCTGTGGCAGAAGAAAGAGCTGGAAGCGATGATCAACTGCCGCGCCGAGCTGGCGAAGCTGCGCATCCCGGGGGTCAAGATCGTCGCCGCCGAGTTCACCTTTGACGGGGCGCGCCTGTCGTTCCTGTACAGCACCGAAGCCGAGGGCAAGGTGGATCTGCGCCGTCTGCAGAACGCTATCCAGCGACATTATCCGCGCCCACGAGTCGAGATGCGCCAGATTGGCCCGCGCGATGTGGCCAAGATGCTGGGCGGGATGGGCGCTTGCGGGCTAGAGAACCGCTGCTGCTCAATGTTCTTGACCGAGTTCAGCCCGATCTCGATCAAGATGGCCAAGGAGCAGGGCATTTCATTGACCCCGACTGAGATCACCGGTATGTGCGGCCGGCTGCGCTGCTGCCTGATTTACGAGTATGAGCAGTACGTGGAAGCGCGCAAGGCGCTGCCGAAGAAGAACAAGCGCGTCGTCACTCCCAACGGCGAAGGCAAAGTGTGGGATGTCTACCCGCTGAAAGGCACGGTCATCGTCGAGCTGGATGCCGGCACGCGGGCCGAGTTCAACCACACAGACCTTCAGCCGTGGGATGAGTTGGAGGCGCTGCGGCGCAAGTCGCAGGAACCGTGCGCCAGCCATGAAGGCGGCATGTGCACCTGCGGCAAACATCTGCCGGGCGCTGAACAGGCCCAGGATGACGAGC
>JBJSYW010000436.1:0-3890 GCA_046089985.1 Chloroflexota bacterium | reverse complement strand
TCAGGGCGCTGAACGAGCAGCTGCGCCAGGGGGCGGCGGCGTATAACTACGGCGGCGAAGAAGGGCTGCGGCAGCGCGGCTCCGCCGGGGCGCGCTTCAGCGACTTCAGCCTGGAGCAGCAGGGGGATATCGTGCGGCACTATTACGAACGGCTGGCGCGCGGGCAAGAGGCCGGGGCCTGGCAGCGCTATGTGGCGGACCTGCAGGGGCGAGATTCTGCTGCGCGCAGGGCATAGATTGTGGTATCCTTACACCGCAATGGGAGTGGTTGGGTCCCGGTGGGCTCCCCGGTCTTCAAAACCGGTGACGGGTCGCGTTGCGGGCCGTGGTGGGTTCGACTCCCATCCGCTCCCGCCTCCCATTGAAACTGCAGCTGTGCCGGGGCTGCCCAAACATCGAGCTTTGGGCAGCCCCGGCATGACTGAATAGAGGACTATGGATCTGCAGCTACCCACCCCGTCCGATTCAGATATTGACCGCTACACCGCCATCGTCAACCGGGTGATGCGCATCGAAGACATCACCAGCGGCGGAGCCAAGCAAGACTACGTGGCGCGCTACCGCGGCCGGATCACCGGCGATACAGCCGCCGCCTATGACCAGCTGGCGGCGCAGTTCCGTCCGCTGGGGGTCACGGTGCTGTTTCGGCCCGACGGGGCGGAGGACGACCCGGCTGCCCGGCACAGCGTGTACCTGGTGCCGGGGGTTAACAACCCTGCGCCGGCTAACCCATGGATCAACCTGCTCATGTTCGTCCTGACCTTTGCGACGGTGGTATACACCGGGGCGACAACGCACAACGTGTATGCGTCGCCTGTCGGGCTGGGGCAAACCGTGCTGGGTGGGCTGCCGTTTGCGCTGGGGCTGCTGGCGATCCTGCTGGCCCACGAATTCGGCCACTATCTGGTGGGGCGCTATTACAACGTGCAGCTGACGCTGCCGTATTTCATCCCCTTCCCGTCGTTCATCGGTACGCTGGGTGCAGTGATCAACATGCAAGAGGTGCCGAAGAACCGGCGCACACTGATGGACATTGGGATCGCCGGCCCGTTGAGCGGGCTGGCGGTGGCGGTGCCGCTGTTATTTGTGGGGCTGTCGATATCAAACGTGGGGTTAGTCGACACGTCCGGGCTGCAGCCGGGGTATTCTTACTCGATGGAAGGCAATTCACTGTTCTACCTGGGCGCCAAGCTGCTGATCTTCGGCAAGCTGCTGCCCGCGCCGGCCAGCTACGGCGAGGCGGGACCGCTGCTGTATTGGGTACGCTACTTCTTCACCGGACGGCCGTTCCCGGAGGGCGGGCTGGACGTGCTGATCCACCCGCTGGCGTTTGCCGGCTGGATCGGGCTGCTGGTGACGGCAATGAACCTGCTGCCGGTGGGGCAGCTGGATGGCGGGCACCTGGTCTATGTGTTGATCGGGCGGCGGGCGCGCAAGCTGTGGCCGGTGGTGATGGTACTGCTGCTGGCGCTGGGCTTTGTCTCGCCCAGCTGGTGGCTGTGGGCGGCGCTGATCTTCTTCCTGGGCCGGCGCTACGCCGAGCCGCTGGACACGATCACGCCGATCGGGCCGCGCCGCAAGCTGCTGGCTGTGTTGGGGCTGCTGATCTTTTTCCTGGTCTTTATCCCGGTGCCGCTGATCATCATCACCGCCCCTTGATACGTAAGGCGTAGTATAATTTTTTTGTTCAAGGAGCCGCCATGGCCGAAGATGTGATGCTCAAAGAAGCCATCGAAGCCATCCGCCAGGGGCAGCGCATCCGCGCCCGTGACCTGCTAACCCGCCTGCTGCGCGCCAATCAAAACAACCCGGAATACTGGCTGTATATGAGCGCGGTGGTGGATACCAACCGCGAGCAGGTGTTCTGCCTGCAGTCGGCGCTGCGGATTGACCCACAGAACCAGGCCGCCCTGCAGGGATTGGTGCTGCTGGGAGCGCGCGCGCCGGAAGGCACGGTGACGCCGGCGGCCCCGCAGCGGCGCAAATGGGATGTGGAGGTGCAGGAGATCGAAGAGCTGACCGGGTTCCGGGCGCTGGCCGCCAACCCGGTGATGCGCATCGGTTTCTTTGCCTTCCTGGCGCTGCTGGTGGTGGCGCTGATCGGGTTGGGGGTATACGTGCAGGGCGTGCGCCGCCAGCCGGTGGCGGCGGTGATTCCCACCAATACCCCCGGGCCAACGCCCACCTATACACCCACGGTCACCCCGCTGAACTTCACCCCGGTAACGCCCACCGCCATCCCCACCCCAACCGGGCCGCTGCCGCTGTGGATGCGCCTGGACGCCACCTACACGCCCACTCTGGTGTATGTGGCCACGCGCCATCCCTCGAACGAAGCCTTCCAGATCGCCCAGCGCGCCCAGGGGCGCGGCGAGCTGGACAGTGCGCTGTCCAACTACGCCCAGGCGCTGCAGATGTCGCCGAACGAGGCGGATATCCCCTATTACATGGGCGAGATCTACCGCCAGCAGGGGCGTTATCAGCAGGCGATCGAACAGTATACCCGCTCGATCGAGATCAATGGGGCGTTCGCCCCGGCCTACCTGGGGCGCGCCCTGGCGCAGCAGGCGCTGAGCGCCAAGGTGGATGTGACCGATGACCTGGATGCGGCGGTGACGAACGACCCGAATTACCTGGCGGCTTACCTGGCGCGGGCCGAACTGCGGCTGGCGCAGGAAGACCTGGAAGGTGCCGCCGAAGACCTGGGCAGGGCAGAGACGCTGCAGCCAGACAACGCCCGGGTGCGGCTGCTGCAGGCGCAGGTGCAGATCGCCCAGGGCGACGGCGCTGCGGCGCTGGAGAGCGCCCGGCGCGCCAACCGCATGGACCAGACCCTGCTGCTGTCGTACCGGGTGCTGGCGCAGGCCGCCGACCTGGCGGGCGAGTATGAGGAAGCGCTGCAGGCGATTGACGTCTACCTGACGTATGAACAACAGGACCCGCAGGCCTGGATGATCAAGGGCGCCGGGCTGTATCATACCGGGCAGTTCAGCGACACGCTGCGCTCGGTCAATAATGCCATCGAACTGGACCGCAACCTGGTGGATGCCTACTACTACCGCGGCCTGGCAGAAATCGAACTGGGGCTGGGGCAGAAGGCGGTCAACGATATTTTCTACGTGACCCAGGTATACCCGGACACGTACCAGATCAACATCGACCTGAGCCGGGCGCTGCTCACCGCCAACCGGCTGGGGGATGCGCTGGGGCAGCTGCGCCGGGCGCTGGACAAAGCCGAGACCGACGCCGAGCAGGCCCAGGCGTATTACTACCGGGCCCAGGCGCTGGAACGGGCGGGCAACCTGCCTTCGGCGGTGAAGGATTGGAAGGCGCTGCTGGCGCTGCCGGAAGACAGCATGCCGGCGGAATGGCGCACGATGGCCGAAGCGCATCTGCAGGCCACCAGCACCCCACCGCCACCCACCGCCACGATCACGCCCACAGCCACCGCCACACCGGCTGCCACGCTCACGCCGACCGGAGCCGCGTCCCCAACCGCGCCCCGGGGCAGCGCCACGCCCAGCCGCACACCGCAGAACACGCGCCCACCTGCAGCCGGGTCCGGTTCGCCCACGCCAACGCCCTGAAGAACGGGCCAGGCCGCGCTGCGGCTTGGGGATGTTAGAGTTTCGTATAAATCTTCCAGCGCACCTTGCCAGCGCTAGCGCGCTGGACTATAATCATTGATCGATGAAATCTAGCTCCCGATGGGAGCGCCCAGGAAAGTACTGCGATTAACTCGCGCGAGGTGTTGTATGCCGATTTATACGTACCGCTGCACCAACTGCGGTGTTCAGTTCGACCAGCAGCAAAAATTTAGCGATGCGCCGCTCACTCGCTGCCCTGAGTGTTCGAAGAAGACCCTTCAGAAGGTGTTCCAGCCGGTGGGG
>JBJSYW010000435.1:0-3923 GCA_046089985.1 Chloroflexota bacterium | reverse complement strand
TCCTTTTTGGTTGGGCGGCCCGCCCTGGCGGGCCGCAGCGTTATTATAGCAAATGTGAGATAATCGGGGGCGTTGTATCCATCCTTTGCAAGGACGTGTCCTTTGAGCGAAGCTTCGATCGATCGCCGCCGGGCGATCCTGTTCCTGGTTGTCGCCGCGGTGCTGTGGAGCACCAGCGGTTTGGTGATCAAGCAGCTGTCCTGGCAGCCGTTGGCTGTGCTGGCCGGGCGCAGCATCTTCTCCGGCCTGGTGTTCCTGGTCTACCTGCGCCGCTTTCCCTGGCGCCCAAACCGCTGGCAGCTCATCGCCGCCGGCAGTTATATCCTGACCCAGTTCCTGTACATCTCGGCCCTCAAGCTGACCACCGCCGCCAACGCCATCTTCCTGCAGTACAGCGCCCCGGTCTACATCGTGCTGCTCGGTTACTGGCTGCTGCGCGAAAAACCCACCCGCGCCGACTGGGTCGCGATGGGGGTGGTTTTTGCCGGGCTGGGGCTGTTTTTCGGGGATAATCTCAGCCTGGACAACCTGACCGGGGTGCTGCTGGCGCTGCTCAGCGGGGTCTTCCTGGGCCTGATGACCGTGGCGCTGCGCGCTCAGAAAGACGGCGCTCCGGCCGAGAGCTTCTTGGTGGCGAACGCCTTCAGCGCCGTGTTCGGTTTCTATTTCGTCTGGCAGGAGCCCTGGACGGCCTCCGCCTGGGCCGGGCTGGCCTACCTGGGCATCTTCCAGGTGGGCCTGTCATTTGTCCTGTACTCGATCGCCATCCGGGTTATCCCGGCCCTGGAAGCCACCCTGATCGGGACGCTGGAGCCGGTGTTGAACCCGGTATGGGTGTTCCTATTCGTGGGCGAGCGCCCCGGCCCGCTGGCGGTGGCCGGCGGCCTGGTGGTGCTGGCGGGGATTGTGCTCAGCGCGCTGGCGGGGCTGCGCGGCGGCGAACCGCCGGCCGCCCCCGAACCGGCTAGTTAAAAAACGTGGCAGCAGCCGGGTCACGCCCGGCTCCTGCCACATTTCAACGGATCCGCTTTATGACTCCGGGCTCAGTTTCGGCTCGCCGCCGCGGCGCTCCTGCAGGAACTCCGGCAGGGCCGGCGGATTGGCCTCCAGCATGCGCAGCGCCTCGGTGATTGCCCGGTCCAGCTGCGGGTCCAGCCCGCGGGCGAAATCCTGCGGCCGGTTGTCGACCTCGATATCCGGCTCCGTCCCGTAGTTCTCGATCCCCCAGCCCACATCCGAGAACCAGAAGGCGTGCTCTGGCTGCGTGATGATCGTGCCGTCCACCTGGCGCAGGTTGGGCGTGATCCCGATCACCCCGCCCCAGGTGCGCTTGCCGATCAGCGGCCCCAGGCCCATCAGCTTAAAGGTGTGCGAGAAGATATCCCCGTCCGAGCCGGCGTACTCGTTGGTTAGCGCCACCATCGGCCCAGCGATGGCGTACTGCGGGTACGGTTCGGGCACCTGCATCCAGCGCGAGTTAATGTAAGCCACCCGCCGCCGGGCCAGCTTCTCCAGGATTAGCGACGAAACCGAGCCGCCCTGGTTGAAGCGTACGTCCACGATCAGCCCGTCCCGGTCCACCTCAGCCAGAAAGCCGCGGTGGAACTCGGCATAGCCGTTCGGCCCCATGTCTGGGATGTGCACGTAACCCAGCCGCCCGCCGCTCTTCTCCTGCACATAGCGCCGGTTGGCGTCCACCCACTCGCGGTAGCGCAGCCGGTTCTCGCTGACCAGCGTGCGCACCGACACGCTGCGCAGGGCGCGGAACTTGTCCTGCGAGCTGGCATACTCCCCTGCCGGCAGCACCACCAGGGTCACCTCCTCCGCTGCGTGGTTGACCAGCGCCATCGCCGGCGTGAAGCCTTCGGTCAGCTTGGTCCCATTGATCGCCATCAGCGTATCGCCCGCCTCGATCCTCAGCCCGGGCTGCACCAGCGGCGAGCTGGCTTCCCGGTCCCACGCATCGCCGCGGTGGATCTTGCGGATGCGCCAGCCGCTGTTCTCCTGCGACCAGTCGAACTCTGCCCCCAGGCGGCCCTGCAGGTAGCGCGGCTCGGGGCGGTAGTCGCCGCCGTACTCATACGCATGCGATGTGCCCAGTTCGCCCTGCATCTCCCACATCAGATCCGAGAATTCGGCCCGGCTGCCCACCCGGTCCACTAGCGGCAGGTAGCGATCGTATACTTCCAACCAGTTGGCCGGCAGCATGTCCTCCTGCCAGAACTGGTCGCGCTGCAGCCGCCAGGCTTCCCGGTACATCTGCCGCCACTCCGCCCCGGGCTGCACCGCTGCTTTCAACCGCGCCAGGTCCAGCCAACCGGTGCGCCGGTTGGGCGGGAAGTTCTCCACCGGAGCCTTCTCACCGGACTTCAGCACGCGCAGCCGGTTCCCGCTGCGGTAGATCAGCGTGCGCGAGTCGAGCGACAGGCGGAAATCGTTGATCCCGTTGGCAAGCAGTTCTTCGCGCCGGTCCTCCAGGTTGAACGAGAACAGCGTGCCGGTCCCGTCGTTGGGGGCTGGGGCCAGCGCCCCTTCAATCGGGTAGCGCGAGTAGATCACCCGGTCGCTGCGCAGCCCGGCGATGCGCCCGTACAGCCCCTCCGGCGCCGGGAAGGCCACCACGCGCTCCTCGATCCCTTCCAGGTCGATTTTCATCAACGGCCGCTCGGGCGGCTTGCTGGCGTCCTCCGCCTGGGCCGCTTGCGGCTCGAACACCTCGGCCGGGGCCAGCTGCGCCGCCGGGTCGTCCGGGTCCTGGTCCAGCACTTCGCCCGGCAGAATGCGCTCGACCGGCGCCAGCCGCACCGCTCGCCCGCGCCCCGGGGTCGACTTTTTCTCATCATCGTCGCGCCCCTGCTCGGGGGCGTTGGTTTGCGGGTTGGGCGCAAACGGCGACGGGCTGTCCTTTTGCAGCGTCACCAGGTATGGGCGGGCGCCGCGCGGGAAGCTCAGCTCGAAATGCAGCGAGTCGTAGACCGGGTTGAACGTGCGGTACGAGATGAAGTACAGGTAGCGCCCGTGCGGGTCGAAGGCCGGGGCCACATCGCGCAGCACGCGGCGCGTCACCGGCGTCACCGTGTTGTCGGCCGCATGCCACAGGCGGATCACCGAGGTCTCCAACGTGGTCGACACGCTGTAGGCCACCCACTCACCGTCCGGCGACCAGCAGAAGCCGTTCGGCGCGTTGGCCTTGCCGCGGTCGATCAGCTTCAGTTCACGCGTCTCGAGGTCCAGGAACAGCAGTTCGTAGCGGTGGTTGCTGAACACCACCTGGTCCTTGTGCCAGTTCACCGCCAGTTCCTGCGGCCGGCCGATATCCAGCCCGCTAAACAGCGTTGGCGCGCCCTCCAGGGGGTTGGTGGGGAAGACGATGAAGGTCTCTTCGCCGGGCGAATCGGTCACGGCGATGATATGCTGCCCGTCGGCCAGGTAGTGCGGCATGCGGAAACGCACCCCGGTGTATGGTTCGTTCTCGCTTGGGTCCGGCTCGCCCAGGTAATACGAGCTCACCGCCCCTTCCCAGTTGGGGAACGAGAACAGCTTGCCGCGCACGGTGGCGGTGGTGGAATGCCCGGTGGGGTGCAGGCACCAGCTCTCCAGGAAGTCGTAACCGTTGACGAACTTACGGTGCCGCTGGATGCGCGGCGAGTAATACTGCACCTTGATTTGCGCGCTGCTGTCAGCGGCTGGGTCGTACAGGTACAGCTCACCGCCGGCGTGGTAGACGATGCGCCGCCCGTCGGTGGCAGCGTTGCGCACGTAGTAGCGGTCATGCTGGGTGTGGCGGCGCACGTCCGAACCGTCGGGCAGGCAGGAATACAGGTTGCCCACCCCCTCGTGGTCGGCGATAAAGTAGATCCGGCCCAGCGAACCCGGTTCGCCCAGCCACATCGACGAGGCCAGGTTGCCGTCCACCGGGCGGA
>JBJSYW010000434.1:0-4655 GCA_046089985.1 Chloroflexota bacterium | reverse complement strand
GCCCAGCGCCAGGCCGGTCTGGCAGTCGAAAACGGTAAAGGCCAGATCGCCGCCCAGCGCCTGGCGAGCCAGGATATCACGCACCCAGGCCAGCAGATCGGCCTCGCTGCGGATCTCGCCATACAGCATGTAGCGCCAGATGGCAGGGTCAAGCCCCACGTGCGCCAGCAGCGGGGCATGCGCCTCGCTTAATGGCTCCAAACGAATTAGCTTTCCAATCAGGGTCACGGGTACAATATTCATCACGGCCCTATTATATCCCCGGGCGGCCCGGCCCGGCGCCGGTTGGCGGAAGATCGTTTGCACGCCGGTGGGCATTATGATAAGATAGCTAATCGCACAAACATTCTATATACTTCCCCGGCGGGGACCCGCTTCAGCAAGCTCCCAGATCCTCACCCGCCGCGAGATAGGAGATCCGATGGAGATCGGCCTGGTCCACAAAATTGATATCGATCGCGAGATGCAGCAAGCTTATCTCGATTACGCCATGAGCGTGATCGTCTCGCGCGCCCTGCCCGACGCCCGCGACGGGCTGAAACCGGTTCACCGGCGCATCCTGTACGCCATGTACGACATGGGGCTGCGGCCGGATTCGGGCTATAAGAAATCGGCCCGCATCGTGGGCGA
The DNA here is from genome assembly GCA_046089985.1 of Chloroflexota bacterium. Lineage (GTDB taxonomy): Bacteria > Chloroflexota > Anaerolineae > Anaerolineales > UBA4823 > RBG-16-57-11. The sequence continues at coordinate 4,025 of JBJSYW010000434.1, read as the reverse complement.
GGTGCTGGGCAAATACCACCCGCACGGCGACGCGGCGGTATACGATGCGATGGCGCGCCTGGCGCAGGACTTCTCGATGCGCTACATGCTGGTGGATGGCCAGGGCAACTTCGGCAGCGTGGACGGCGACCCGCCAGCGGCGATGCGCTATACGGAAGCGCGCCTGGCCAGCCCGGCCACCAACATGCTGGCCGATATCCAGAAGAACACGGTCAATTTCGGCAGCAACTTCGACGACACCCTGAAAGAACCGCTGGTGCTGCCGGCGGCGGTTCCCAACCTGCTGGTCAACGGCGCCACCGGCATCGCCGTGGGCATGGCCACCAGCATCCCCCCGCACAACCTGGTGGAGGTGGTGCAGGCCATGCAGCACATGCTGGCCAACTGGGAAACGCAGGATAATGTCACCGTCGAAGACTTGATGGAGTACATCAAAGGGCCGGATTTCCCCACCGGCGGGGTGCTGGTGCACGCCGCCGGCGAGGACGGGCTGGTCTCGGCCTACAGCACCGGCAAGGGCCAGGTCACAATCCAGGCCCGCGCCCACCAGGAAGAGATGGAGCGCGGCCGCAGCCGGCTGATCATCACCGAGCTGCCCTACATGACCAATAAGTCCTCGTTGATCGAGCGCATCGCCGACCTGGTGCGCGAAGAGAAGATCGATGGCATCTCCGACTTACGCGACGAATCGGACCGCCAGGGGATGCGCATCGTGATCGAGCTGAGCAAGAACGGCGACCCCGAGAAGCTGCTGCGCGACCTGTACAAGCACACCCCGATGCAGTCCACCTTCTCGATCATCATGCTGGCGCTGGTGGAGGGCGAGCCGCGCATGCTGAGCCTGAAGCAGGCCCTGCGGGTGTACCTGGAACACCGGCTGGAGATCGTGCGCCGGCGCTCGGAGTTCGACCTGGAGAAGGCCCAGGCCCGGGCGCACATCCTGGAAGGGCTGCGCATCGCACTGAAGTTCCTGGACGAGGTGATCGAGATCATCCGCAAAGCCCCGGACGTGGAAACGGCCCGGGCGCGGCTGATCAAGCGCTTCAAGCTGAGCGATGTGCAGGCCCAGGCCATCCTGGATCTGCCGCTGCGCCGCCTGGCGGCATTGGAGCGCAAGAAGATCGAAGACGAGTACCAGGAACTGCAGGCGCTGATCCACGAACTGGAAGCGCTGCTGCGTTCACCGCAGAAGATGCGCCAGGTGGTGGGCGATGAGTTGAACGCGGTCAAAGATGCCTTTGGCGACCGGCGGCGCACCCACATCGTGGAGGTGAAAGCCGGCCAATCACGCACCTCGCTGCTGAGCGCCAGCGATATGGTGCCCGAGAAGGACGCCTGGCTGATCGTGACCGGCGAGGGCCTGATCTCGCGCACCGCCGACGAGCGCCCGCCGCGCCTGAACGGGCGCGAAGCGCCGGCCTGGCTGGTGCGGGTCAACTCGCGCGATACGCTGTTCCTGGCGGGCGAGAACGGTGAAGCTGCGGCGATGCCGGTGCATGCCATCCCCGAGACGGCCGAGGCCGGGCAGGGAGCGCCGCTGGACCGGGTGACCCCGCTGAAAGACGGCCGCCCGCTGGCGGCGGTATTCTCACTGCCCAGGCGGGCCACCTCTGAGGGCGAGCAGGCGCTGGATTGGTACGTGATGACCGTCACGCGCGGCGGGATGGTGAAGAAGACCCTGCGCAGCGACCTGCCCGGCCCGTCGGCCAACCTGTTCACGCTGGTCAAGGTCAACGAGGGCGACCGGCTGGCCTGGGCCGGGGTGAGCAGCGGGCAAGACGAGCTGCTGCTGGCCACCGCGGGCGGGATGGCGATCCGCTTCAGCGAGGAGGAGGTGCGCCCGATGGGGCTGGCGGCCGCCGGGGTGAGCGGGATCAAGCTGGCCGCCGGCGATATGGTGGCAGGGGCGGCGCTGCTGCACCAGGAGAGCGACGCCCAGCCGCTGCAGGGTGAGGCGCTGCTGGTATCGTCCAACGGGCTGGCCAAGCGAGTGGAGTTAGAGCAGTTTCCGCGACAGGGCCGCTACGGGTTGGGACTGCAAGCCTGGAAGATGAACCCGGGCGAGATGGTGGTGGGGCTGGCGGTGGGCAAGCCGGCTGCCCACGCCGTGCTGCACCTGAACCGCCTGCAGCCCAAGGCGATCCGCTTTGATGAAGCCCCGCTGCTGACGCGGGCGGCGCGCGGCAAGGCGCTGATGGAGTTGAAGGGGGGCGATGTGGTGCTGCGGCTGGCTGCGCCCAGCCTCGGGCTGCACATGGCCGCCCAGGCCGAAGCGCCCAAGCCGACGGCTAAGCCTGCGGCAGCCAAGCCCGCGGCAGCCAAGCCCGCGGCAGCCAAGCCTGCGGCAGCCAAGCCCGCGGCAGCCAAGCCCGCGGCAGCCAAGCCTGCGGCAGCAAAGCCCGCGACAGCCAAGCCCGCGACAACCAAGCCCGCGACAGCCAAGCCCGCGACAGCCAAGCCCGCGACAGCCAAGCCCGCGACAACCAAGCCCGCCGCAGAGAAACCTGCGGCAGCAAAGCCCGCGACAGCCAAACCCGCGGCAGAGAAGCCGCCGGCAGCCAAGCCGGCTGTGAAGAAGGCCGCCGCCAGTAAAACTGCGGGTGAAAAGCCGCCGGCGAAAAAGGAAGCCGCCCCACCTGCGCCGGAAGCCGCCGGGAAGAAACCGGCGGCCGGCGAGAAACCGGCGGCCGGCAAGAAGCCGGCGGCCAAGAAACCCGCGGCAGCTGCGCCGGAAGCCGGCGTGGATCAGGCAGCCGCCGGGCGCAAGCCGAAAACGGGCAGCCGGCAGCAGCTCCCGCTGCCCACGCCCACGCCGGCTGAACCAGCGCCGCCAAAGAAGAAAACCGGCCAGGCCTAAGCGCCGGAGCGCGCCTTCAACAGCGCGCCGATGCGATCCACCAGCTGTTTCAGCACCAGCGGCTTGCTCAGATAGTCGTCGGCGCCGGCTTTCAGCACCCGCTCCCGGTCTCCAGCCATCGCCAGGGCGGTCAGCGCCAGCACCGGCAGGCCGGCCACCGCCGGCTGGGGATGGGCGCGCAGCTGGCGCAAAATATCCAGGCCTTCCACGCCCGGCAGCTGGATATCGGTCACCAGCAGATCAGGCTGCAGTTCGACGGTGCGCTGCAGCAGCTCGGCGCCGTTCTGCACGCTGACGATGCGGAAGCCGTTGATCAGCAGGTAGTCGGCCACAAGGTCCAGGATCTCCTGGTTGTCGTCGCAAACCAGGATCAGCGGCTTATAGGCCGGCGCGCCGTTCGCATCCTGTAAGCGCTGCGGGCCAGACGCACGCGCTTCCTGCGGCGCAGGCTCCACCGCCGGCAGGACGATATCGGCCGACCACGGCATCACCAGGGTGAAGCGGCTGCCCTCCCCGGCGGTACTCTCCACTTTCAGCGAACCGCCGTGCAGTTCGGCCATGCGCTTGACCAATGACAGCCCCAACCCGGTGCCGCTGAACTGGCGCGAAATCTGGCTGTCGATCTGGGTGAAGGGGGTGAACAGCCGGTCCAGGTTCTCTGGGGCTATCCCGATGCCCTTATCCCAAACCGCAAACTCCACCACCTGGTCGGCCTCGTTCAGGCAGACTTCCAGCCCCAGGCTGCCCGCATCCTGGGTGAATTTGACCGCGTTGCTGAGCAGGTTGACCAGCATCTGCTTCAGCCGGCGGGCATCGGCCAGCAGTACGATCGATTCGCGCTGGATGGCATAGGTGACCAGCTGGCGCTTCTTGGTCGCCATGCCTTTGATCAGCTGCAGGCTGGAGCGGCAGATGTCGGACACCCGGCACGCCTCCAGGTCAACGCTCATCTTCCCGGCCTCGATCTTGGACAGATCGAGGATGTCGTTGATCAAGTCTAGCAGGTGCCGCCCGCTGCTCTCCATGATCGACAGGCACTTGATCTGGCGCTCGTTCAGCTCGCCATAGGTCTGGAACTGCAGCGATTCGGCCAGGCCCAGGATGCCGGTCAGCGGGGTGCGCAGTTCGTGGCTCATCGAGGCCAGGAACTCGTCCTTCAGGCGAGCAG
>JBJSYW010000433.1:0-2686 GCA_046089985.1 Chloroflexota bacterium | reverse complement strand
GGCCAGGCGGGTCTGCTCTTCGGGGAGCGGGCCATCCTCAGAAGCCAGGTAGACCGGGGCGATCTCGAACAAAGCGATACGCTCGCGGATGCGGGCGTTGCGCTCGACGATCTCCAGCAGGCTGGCGAGCAGGCTGTGGCGCATCACCACCCGGTCGGCGGCGATGGGGTTGGCAAGGCGCACGTAGGGCCGGTCATCGGCGGGGGTACCCGGGAGCAGGCGGCGCTGCTCGCGCTCGGGCGAGGTGAGGCGGTAGGTGGCCACTTCCTGCAGGCCGAGGGCGACCAGCAGGTCGCGTACGCGCTCTTCGGCTTCAAGGGAGGGATTGCTGCGCTGCGGGGGCAGCTCGGCAGCCATGTGCGTTTCGGGGATGCGCTCGTAGCCGTAGACGCGGGCCAGCTCTTCCATCAGGTCGGCCACGCCAACCACGCCTTCGCCGATATCCAGGCGATGGTCGGGGGTGTCGACTCGCACGCGGTCGCCGCCGAAGATGCGCGTCTCAAAACCGAGGCGGGCGAGCAAGGCGGCGATCTGATCCAGCGAGAGGTCCACGCCAAGATAGCGGCGGGCGTGAGCAACGGTGACGTCGATGACCGGCTTAGCGGGCGGCAGGGGATACTCATCCACCAGGCCCTGGGCCACCGTACCGCCGGCAGTCAGGCGCATCAGTTCCAGGCAGCGGCGGACGCCGCGTTCGGCCATGGAGGGATGGACACCGCGCGAGAAGCGGTAGGCGGCCTCGGAGGTCATCTTCTGGGCAGCCACGGTGCGGCGGACGTTGATGAAGTTCCAGGCCGCGCCTTCGAGCAGGATGTTGCGGGTGCGCTCGCTGATCTCAGACTCCGCCCCGCCCATCACGCCGGCGATCGAGAGCGCGCCGGCGGTATCGCACACCAGGACGGTGAAATCGTCCAGGGTATGTTCGACACCGTCGAGGGTGGTGAGCTTTTCGCCCTTGGCGGCGGTGCGGGTGATGATGGTGGGCGGCTGCCCGCCGGCGCGCTGGACGAGCACGTCATAGTCAAAGGCGTGGAGCGGCTCGCCGACGTCGAGCATGGCGTAGTTGGTGGCATCGACGATGTTGCTGATCGGGCGCATGCCTGCCAGGCGCAGGCGGCGCTGCATCCAGTACGGGCTGGGGTGGATCTCAACGCCCTGCACCAGGCCAAGGACGAAGCGCGGGTTGAGCTGTGGGTCGCGGATTTCGATAAAAGCGCGGCCCTGGATGGCGGGGCCGTCCATCTTGACCGAGTAATCCGGCTGGCGCAGCGGCTGATCGGTGAGGGCTGCGATCTCGCGCGCCACGCCCAGGTGGCTGAGCACGCGGGCGATGTTGGGGGTGATGGCGATGTCGAAGACAGCGTCGCCAATGGTATCGACCAGCGGGACGCCGACCGGAGCATCGTCATCGAGGAAGATGACGCCCTCGTGTTCTTCGCTGATGCCCAGCTCTTTTTCCGAGCACACCATCGAGTAGGAGTCAACGCCGCGGATTTTGGCGCGCTTGAGGGTGGTGAGCACCTGTCCGGGCTGGTGACCGTCGTAGATGCGTGCGCCTTCCTTAGCATAGGCGACCTTAATCGGCTTCGGCAGGCGGCCCTGGCCTTTGAAAGGGTACAGGTTAGGAGCGCCGGTGAGCACGGTGTGCATGCGCTGACCGTCGTTCAGTTCGCACAGCACCAGGCGGTCGGCGTTGGGGTGCGGATTGACCTCCAGGATCTCGGCGGTGACGATGGTTTCCGGGTCCCAGGAGATGCCTTCGACCTTAATGTCCTTGTGGTCGCCGGTGGGCATCGGCAGACCGACGATCTGCAGGCCTTCCACTTCCAGGCCGGCCATTGTGAGCAGGTGGGCCAGCTCGGTGAGCGGGAGGCGGATATCGACGTATTCTTTTAACCAGGAGAGAACGACTTTCATTGTGATTTCCTCGCCTTCTTAGAACTGTTCCAGGAAGCGCAGGTCGTTCTGCCACAGGTAGCGGATGTCTTCGACCTTGTGGCGGAGCATGGTGATGCGCTCAGGGCCCAAGCCGAAGGCGTAGCCCATGAATTTATCGGGGTCGTAGCCGCCGTTGCGGAGCACCACCGGGTGGACCATACCGCAGCCGAGGATCTCGAGCCAGCCGGAGCCGCTGCACACGCCGCAGCCCTGACCGCCGCACAGGAAGCACTCAACGTCCATCTCAGCCGACGGTTCGGTGAAGGGGAAGTGCGAGGCGCGAAAGCGGGTGCGCACGTCCTGGCCGAACATGCGGCGGGCGAAGTCGGTGAGCGTGCCTTTGAGGTCGCCCATGGTGATGTCTTCGCCGATGGCGAGGCCTTCGATCTGGTTGAACTGGGTTTCCTTGCGGGCGCTGATCTGCTCGTAGCGGTAGCACATGCCGGGCAGGATGACGCGCACCGGCTGGGGGCAGTATTCGCGCATCACGTGGATCTGTCCGGGCGAGGTGTGCGTACGCAGGACCACGCCGGGGGTGGTGACGTGGAAGGTGTCCCACATGTCCCGGGCAGGGTGATGCTTGGGGATATTGAGCAGTTCGAAGTTGTATTCGTCGGTTTCGACTTCGCGCGAGCGGTAGACCTGGAAACCCATATCGCCGAAGACGCGGTAGATCTGGCGCAGCGTAGCGGTGATGGGGTGCAGGCGGCCGCGCACCGGCGCTCGCCCGGGGAGGGTGACATCCAGG
>JBJSYW010000432.1:0-2956 GCA_046089985.1 Chloroflexota bacterium | reverse complement strand
CGGTGGAGCAAGCGGCCGAGGCCTACCGGCTGGTGGACCGGCAGCCCGAGCAGACCATCCAGGTCATCTTCACCTACCCCTAATCCGTTCCCAGGCAGCCTGCGCCCCCCATGACCGCTCGCCCCCCGACCCCCAGCAGTCCCGCCCAGCACGCCCGGCGCGTGGCGCGCTACTATGACCGCAACACCCGCCGCTTCCTGGCGTTGGGCGGCGGCGGGCAGGCCGCCGCGATCCACCGGCAGATCTGGGCGCCGGGGGTGCAGACGCGCGCCCAGGCGGTGCTGTACCTGAACGAGTGGGTGGCGTGCGCGGTGCTGGGCGAGCTGGACCGGGCGGACGCCGGGGTGGCGCAGTCCGCGGCGCTGCCGGGAGCGCTGCTGGAGGCAGCGCCCGTGACTGACCCGGCGTGGGGAACGCAGGCGGCAGAAGCGCTCAGCGTGCTGGACCTGGGCTGCGGGGCGGGCGGTACAGCCACCTGGCTGGCGCAGCGTTACGGTCTGCAAGTGACCGGGGTGACGATCAGCGCGGTGCAGCAGCGGCTGGCCGAGCGGCGCGCCCGGGAGCTGGGGCTGCAAGAGCGCTGCCGCTTTCTGCAGGCCGATTACCTGGATCTGCCCGCGTTGGGGCCGTTCCGGGCGGCGATCGCGATCGAGTCGTTCCTGCACGCCGCCGACGCCGGGCGCTTCTTCCAGCAGGCCGCCGCACAGCTGGCGCCCGGCGGGCGGCTGGTGCTATGCGACGATTTCCTGGCGGTGCGGGCAGAGCAGGGCCAGGCGACTGCCTGGCTGGAGCGCTTCCGGCGCGGCTGGCAGGTGGGCAGCCTGCTGCCGCCGCCGGAGGTGGAGCGGCTGGCGCAGCGCGCCGGGCTGCGCCTGGCAGCCTGCCAGGACCTGAGCGGCTGGCTGCGCCTGCACCCACCCCTGCGCCTGGCGCTGCTGGGTTGGATCACCCGCCTGCCGCTGCCCGGGGCGTACTGGCAGAACCTGTCCGGAGGGACCGCGCTGCAGGTGTGCTTGCAGCACGGTTGGACAACCTATCAGGCGCTGGTTTTCATTAAGGAGGCGCATGTCAACTAACGTTCCCAAGGGAGGGAATATGTATACCGTAGCAGTCCAGCGCGATTTCATCGCCCAGCATTTCCTGGTGGGGGGCGATTGGGGCGCGGAGAACGCCCGCCACTCGCATCATTACCGCATCGAACTGCAGCTGCACGGCGAACTGCTCGACCGGCACGGTTACCTGGTGGATATCGTGGAGATCGAGCGCATCCTGGATGAGCTGACCGGCGCGTACCGCGACCGCACGCTCAACGAGCTGCCCGAGTTCGCCGGGCTGAACCCCAGCATCGAGCATTTCAGCCGCATCCTGGCCGAAAGGATCTCGGCCCAGCTTTCGGCGGCCAACATCTACCGGCTGACCGTGCAGCTGTGGGAGAACCAGATCGCCTGGGCCGCATACAGCCTGGACCGCTAGCCACATGCGCGTGGGTTTGCTCATTTACGGCAGCCTGGAGACGGTCTCGGGCGGCTACCTGTACGACCGCATGCTGGTGCAGGCGCTGCGCGACGCCGGCGATGCAGTGGAGCTGATCTCGCTGCCGCAGCGCAGCTACGAGCGCTGCCTGGGCGACAACCTGTCGCCGGCGCTATACCGCCGGCTGGCGCAAGCTCGCCTGGACGTGCTGCTGCAAGACGAGTTGAACCACCCCTCGCTGGCGTGGATCAACGCCCGGGTGAAGCAGGCCGCCGGTTACCCGCTGGTAAGCATTGTGCACCACCTGCGCAGCAGCGAGCAGCGCCCAAGCTGGCAGAATCGGCTGTACCGGGCAATCGAGCGGCGCTATTTGCGCAGCGTGGATGCGTACGTCTTCAACAGCCAGGCCACCCGGCAGGCAGTGGAGGCGGCCGCCGGCGGATTGGGGCGGCGTCCGTGGGCCGTGGCTTACCCGGCCGGCGACCGGCTGGCCCCGCTGAACGGGCAGGCGGCGCTGGCGCGGCGCGTGCAGCGCCTGCAAGACGCAGCCCGGCCGCTGGAACTGGTCTTCCTTGGCAACCTGATCCGCCGCAAAGGGCTGCACACCCTGCTGGAGGCGCTGGAACGCCTGCCGCAGGGGGGCTGGCGGCTGGCGGTGATCGGCGGGTTGGAGGTGGAGGCGAGCTATGCGGCGCAGATGCAGCGCCAGGCGCAGCGCAGCCCGCAGCTGCGCGGCCAGGTGCGCTTCCTGGGTCGGCTGGACGATGCCGCAGTGAAAGCCGAGCTGGAGCGGGCCGACCTGCTGGTGGTGCCTTCCTCTTACGAAGGCTTTGGGATCGTATACCTGGAGGGGATGGCCTACGGGATGCCGGTGATCGCCTCCAACGCCGGGGCAGCCGGTGAGATCATCACCCCCGGGGTGAACGGGCTGCTGGTCGAGCCGGAAGACGCCGCCGGGCTGGATGCCGGCCTGGCGGCGCTGCTGGGCGACCGCCCGCGGCTGGAGCGGCTGAGCCAGGGGGCTTTGCAGCGCTACCGGATGCATCCCACCTGGGCCGACAGCGGGCAGCAGATCCGCGCCTTCCTGGCGCGGCTGGCAGATCCGGGGCGGCAGCCCAACCGAGCAGATGAGGAGCGAACTATGAGGCAGGAGCAATGACGATCCCCGAGCAATATGCTTTTCCGCGCTATCTCGCGGCCAAGAAAAGCGTTGATGACCGGGCGCTGAACCGGTGGGTGTGGCAGGCGCTGCTGCAGGCGCTGCCGGCCGCGGACGGGCAGCCGCTGCGGGTGCTGGAGGTGGGAGCCGGGACGGGCAGCATGGTCGAGCGCATGCTGGGCTGGGGGGCGTTGGGAGCGGCCGAGTACACCGCCATCGACGCGGCAGCGGAGAACATCGCTGCGGCGCAGGATGAACTGCCCGCCTGGGCGGCTGCCGCCGGCTACCGGGTGGAGCAGGTTGGCGGCGCAGGCGGTCAGCCGA
>JBJSYW010000431.1:0-3955 GCA_046089985.1 Chloroflexota bacterium | reverse complement strand
AACGTCAACTCGCTGCGGGAAGAGAGGAGCGAAGCAGCGCGCCCGGAGGCCTCCCCCCAGCCGCAGCGCAAGAAGGCCCCCGATTTAAGCGAACTGGCCGGGTTCAGCCGGGCGCGCCCGGCCGAGCCGCCGCCTGTGCCTGTGCCCGCGCCGGCGGAAGCGCCGGCCGAAGCGCCCGCTGCCCCAGCCGGGCGAGCCGCCCGCATGGGCCGGCTGGCCGCGCTGAGCTTTGACGATACCCCGACCGCCGGCGCCCCAGCCGCCGGCGTGCAGCCCACCGCCGCGCTGCCCGGCCAGCCGCCAGCAAGCGCCGGCCCGCCCGCGGAAGAAGACAGCGCTGCCCTGGCAATCCCCGCCGAACTGGAAAGCTACCTGCCGCCCGACCTGTGGCGGCGGGTGAAGAGCCCCTCCCCGGCGCGCGGCGTGCTGGTCAACGCGCTGGAACGTGTGCGCTCAGTGCTGTACCTGCTGTCCACCTTCCTGCCGCGCCACCTGGTGCAAGAGAAGATGCGCCAGCCCTACCCGGGGCGCACCAAGGGCCAGATGCACACCGGCACGCTGCTGTTCTCCGACGTCTCGGGCTTCACCGCCCTATCAGAGAAGCTGGCCGCCCTCGGCCCGGAGGGCGCCGAACTGCTGACCACCCGGATGAACGAGTACTTCGTGGTGATGCTCGACATCCTGGCCGAATCGGACGGCATCCTGCTCAAGTTCGCCGGCGACGCGCTGCTGGCGTTCTTCGCCGCCCGGGAAGGCGAAGAGCCGGCCGGCGCGGCGCATCACGGCGCGGCGCGGCGCGCCGCCCAGCGCATGCTGCAGGCGTTGGACGACTTCAGCCAGGTTGAGACGCCCAACGGCCCGGTGCGGCTTAAGATGAAGATCGGGTTGGCTGCCGGGCGCTTCCTGGCCGCCAGCGCCGGCGATGAGAAGCGCATGGAATACATCGTGCTGGGCCAGGCGATCAGCGAGGTGATGGCCGCCGAAGGGCTGACCACCGGCGGCGGGCAGATGGTGCTCAACCCGGCCGGCGCCGCCGAGCTGCACACCGCCGGGCTGCGCGCCAAGAAGCTCAAGGGCGGCTACCTGCTGGTGGAGCGCGGCCCGGCCGCCCGGGTGGACGATTTCGAGATCCAGGCCGATGCACGCCGGGCGCGCGGCGCCATCCCATGGAACGCCAGCCCGCAGGCGATCATGACTCAGGTGGAGGTGGCCATCCGCCAGGTGCAGGCGCTGGCCCCCTACCTGGCCCCCGAGCTGGCCGACCGGGTGGTGGCGCACGCCGGCAAACGCCAGGTGGCCAGCCAGTTCCGCCCCACCACGGTGGTGTTCGTCAATTTCACCGGTCCAGAGGCGCTGCTGCAGGCTTGGGGCGACGACGGGGCGCAGCGCATTACCGGGCTGCTGACCGCCTACTTCAGCGCTATGAACGAAGTCATCGCCCGCTACGGCGGGATCATCAGCCGCATCGACCCGTACAGCAAAGGCTCGAAGATGTTGGCGCTGTTTGGCGCGCCGGTGGCGCACGAAGACGACCCGCAGCGAGCGGTCAGCGCGGCGCTGGCGATGAACATCGAGCTGGAGATGCTGAACGAGGCCTGGCAGCGCAAGTTCGCCCGCCACCTGCCGGCGGGTTGGAACCAGCCGCTGATCCAGCAGCGCATCGGCATCACCTACGGGCGCACCTTCGCCGGGCAGGTCGGCTCGTCCACCCGCCGGGAATACACCGTGATGGGCGACGAGGTCAACCTGGCGGCGCGCCTGATGAGCGCAGCCGAGATGGGGCGCATCCTGATCGGCCCGGCGGTGCAGGAGATGGTGGGCGAGTATTTCCTGCTCACCGAGCGCCCGCCGGTGCGCCTGAAGGGCAAGAGTCGCCCGGTGCCCACCGCCCAGGTGGAAGGCCCGCTGGAAGATTCGCTGATCCGGCGCGCGCGCAGCCGCAGCCCGTTGATCGGGCGCGGCGCCGAGCTTGGCCCGCTGGTCAGCCAACTGGGACAGGCGCTGCGCGGCCACGGGCAGGCGGTGGTGATCCAAGGCCCGGCCGGGATCGGCAAAAGCCACCTGGCCGACGAACTGCTGCGCCGCGCCGAGCAGCACGGCTTCCACGTCTACCCCACGCTGTGCTATTCGTACAACGCCGAGACCTCGCTGGCCTGCTGGGGCCAGTTGATCCGCCTGATCGCCGGGATCAATTCGCTCGATTACGCTCCGCGCGTCCAGCAAGACAAGCTGGGCCGGCTGCTGCAGCGGCTGGGCGTGCAGCCCGAAGACGCTCCGCAGTTGGCCGCCATCTGTGGGCTGGACCGCAAAGCCTTTGAGCCGGCCGAAGCCCCCTCCGCCCCGGCCGCCGGGCTGGACCCCAACGACCTTGCCGGGCTGATCAAATCCAGCCGGCGGCGCGGCAGCCAGTTGGGCGTGCTGGACCAACTGGAAGGCTCGGCCTCCAGCGCCGCTTCCGCCGGGGTGCAGGGCGGTTCGCTCTCCACCCGCGAGCGCAGCGAGCTGTCTCTGGCGGTGCTGCACATGCTCAAGGGCCTGGCAGCCCAGCAGCCAACGGTTATCTTCTTTGAAGACGCCCATTGGATCGACCCCGATTCACTGGAACTGCTGCAGGAGATCAACCGCAGCCTGCCGGGCATGCGCCTGCTGGTGCTGCTGGCGCGCCGCAGCGATGATCTGAAGGACGCCGGACGCCTGGGGCGCATCCTGCCGCTGGGGCCGCTGGCGCAGGCCGGGGCGCGCGACCTGGTGGCCCATCTGCTGGTGGACGACCTGGCGCGAGTGATCTATGAAGAGACGCGCGGCAACCCGCTGCAGGTCAGCGAGATCACCCGCTGGTACATCCGCACCCGTCACATCCACGCCGGCGAGTTGAAAAGCGTGCTGGAGACCTCCGACTTCCTGCAGAAGATGGTGTTGAGCAGCCTGGAAGACCGGCCCGAGATCCAGCGCGAGATCGCCCGGGCTGCGGCGGTGATCGGGCAAGAGTTCCGCGCCGGGGAGGTGCAGGCCCTGCTGAGCGGCCAGGTGGACGCGGTGACGCTCAACGGTCACCTGCGGGCGCTGGTGGTCGACGGGCTGGTGAGCAGCACCTACGCCCGGGTGGACCCGACGTATGCCTTCCAACAGACCCTGGTTCGTGATATATTGTATAGTAGCCTTTCGCACGAACAACGCCGGACGCTGCACAAGCGGCTGGCCGAATACCTCAGCAGACCGCTCAACGCCCGCCGGCGCGACAGCGCCTGGTTGTCGGCTTCCTTAAGTGAGAGCCAGGAAGCCGGCGCCGCCCAAGAAGCCGAAGCCGCCGCCTACCATTTTGAGCAAGCCGGTGACTGGCTGCCAGCCGCCCGCCAGTGGCAAAAAGCCGCCGCGGCCGCCTACCAGAACCAGTTGTTCGATAAGGCCGGTCACAACCTGGCGCAGGTGCTGGAAAACCTGGGCCGCCTGCCGCCCGATCCGGACGGCGAGCACGATGCTGAGGTGCGGCGGCTGCGCAGCCAGGCGCTGATCGCCGGGGGCGACGCGGCCCTGGCGCAGGGCGATTTCCTGGGCGCGCTGCCGCTCTACGAAGCGGCGCACCAGGCGCTGCCGCCCGGACAGCGGGCGCAGCGCGGCGCTGAACCCCCGGCCCCGAGTTTTGTGCGATTGGTCACTCACCTGGCCCTGGCGCTGGTACACCAGGGACGAGCCGGCGAGGCGCCGGCGGTGCTGCAAGAAGCCGCCGTCCACCCGCCAGAAACGCAAGACCTGGGCCTTTCGGCCTGCACGGCCTGGCTGCTGCGCCGGGTCGGGCAGCCGGAAGCCCAAAAGTGGATTGAGCACAGCCGCTCGCTGCTGCCCCTGGAACGAGGCAGCTGGGAGCGGGGGGTCCAGGCCCTGCTGGACCTGCTGGTTGCCGATTGGGGCAGCGCACTGGTTGAGTTGTATCAACAGCAATGCTGGGGAGCCGTGG
>JBJSYW010000430.1:0-9643 GCA_046089985.1 Chloroflexota bacterium | reverse complement strand
CCGAAGAGATGCTGCTGACCGAGTTGATGCAGGTGAACGACGAGAAAGCCATGAAAAAGCTGCGCCTGCGCTGGGAGAAGCAGTAGACCCAAATCCTACATTCCCTGTAGGATTTCTTCGACAAAATTGGCGCTGCCGCTGATCCCGGCTATAATGGCGCTAATCGTTCGGATGGCAGGGGGGAAGAGACCAACCGGACGGGACGACTGCCGGAGGGGGACAGTGCAAATATCCGGTGAGTTTATTGAACGAGCGGCGATCGGCGAGGCCGCTCGTTCGTGTTTAAACCCGTTTTTTGCCGCCGCCGGTCGAATATGACATTTGGCACATGACATTGCTTCCGGATCTTGCTACAATCAAAAAATAGAGCAGTTTAACAAATGAATAAGGAGGCCCGATGACAGACCAACAAACGATCAGTGTTGAGCAGCTGCTGGCAAAGGCCAAAAAACCCGCCGCCGATGCTATGAAGCTGCATCCGTTTTACCGCGGCAAGGTCGAAACGGCGCTGAAGTGCTGCGTGCGTACGTTCAACGACTTCGCCATCTGGTACACCCCGGGCGTTGCCGCGCCATGCCGGGCGATCGAAAAAGACCCCGACCTGGTGTATGAATACACCAACAAGTGGAACACCGTGGCGGTGGTCTCCGACGGCACACGCGTGCTCGGGTTGGGCGACATCGGGCCAAAGGCCGGGATGCCGGTGATGGAAGGCAAAGCTCTGCTCTATAAGTACCTGGGCGGGGTGGATGGCGTAGCGGTGATGGTGGGCACCAAAGACCCCGACGCGATCATCAACCTGGTGCTTAACCTGCAGCCGGGCTGGGGCGGGGTCAACCTGGAGGATCTCTCTAACCCGAAATGCTTCCGCATCCTCGACACGCTGCGCGAAAAGGCCGAGATCCCCATCTGGCATGACGATCAGCAGGGCACCGCCACCGTCACCCTGGCGGGGTTGATGAACGCCCTGAAGGTGGTGGGGAAGCGCAAAGAAGACGTTTCGGTGGCCTTCATCGGCACCGGCGCTTCCAACGTGGCCTGCAGCCGGCTGATCTTCGGCTGGGGTGTGAACCCGGCGAACTGCTACATGGTCGACACCAAGGGCATCCTGGGCAAGCACCGCAAAGACCTGGAGATGCGCAAGGCCGAGTACGTCGATAAGTGGAAGCTGTGCAACATCACCAACGCCGAAGGACGCCAGGGCGGCATCGCCGAAGCGATGGTCGGCGTGGATGTAGTGGTGGCGCTCTCGCAGTCCGGGCCGGGGGTGATCCTGCCCGAATGGGTCTCGACGATGGCCAAAGACGCGATCCTGTTCGCCTGCGCCAACCCGGTGCCAGAGATCTGGCCCTGGGAGGCCAGGGCCGCCGGGGCAGTGGTGGTCGCCACCGGGCGCTCCGATTTCGACAACCAGGTCAATAACTCGCTCGGCTTCCCGGGTATCTTCCGCGGCACGCTCGACGTGCGCGCCCGCACCATCACCGATGAGATGTGTTTCGCCGCCGCCCAGGCGCTGGCCGACCATGTCGGCGATAATCTCTCCGAAAACCACATCCTGCCCACCATGGACGACTGGGAGGTCTTCCCGCGCGAGGCCGCGGCGGTCGGGCGCAAGGCCATCGAGCAGGGCCTGGCGCGCATCGACCACACCTACGATGAGCTTTACGATATGGCGCGCGGTATCATCGCCCGCTCGCGCAGCCTGACCCAACACATGATGGACGAAGGCTTCATCAAGCTGCCGGAGGAGGACTGACATGTATGACCTGATCATCATCGGCGGCGGCCCGGCGGGGCTGACCTCCGCCATCTACGCCATCCGCAAGCGCCTGAACGTGCTGGTGGTCAGCCGCGACCTGGGCGGCAAGACCCAGTGGAAGCTGGCCCTGCCGTGGATCGAAGATTACCAGGTGATCCGCGGCCTGGAAGTGGTCGAGAAGTTCAAACACGAACTGGAATACCTGGATTTCGCCCGCCAGATGGACACGGTCGAGAAGGTTGAGCGTTCGGCCGAGAATTACCTGGTGTTCACCCGCTCCGGGGGCGTGTTCGAGACCCGCGCCGTGATCGTAGCCACCGGCACCCGCCAGGTGCGCATGAACGTGCCGGGCGAGAAGGAATACATGATGCGCGGCCTGTGCTACAGCGCCCTGTCATATGCCCCGCTGTTCATCGACCGCACCACCATCGTGGTTGGCGAGCGCGACCTGGCGATGCGCTCGGCCGCCGAGCTGTCGACCATCGCCGAGCGGGTCTACGTGGTGTGCGGCTGCGACCACCTTCCGGACGGTCCGCTCAGCCACAAGCTCAAATCCGCCCCCAACGTCAAGCTGCTGACCAACACCCAGGTGCTGGAGGTCAAAGGCGACCAGTATGCCCGCAGCGCGGTGCTGAAACACGCCGGCGGGACCCAGGAGGAGTTGAAGGCCGATGCCATCTTTGTCGAGATGGCGCTCACCCCGCAAACCCAAATGGTCGCCGGGCTGGTGGAGTTGGATGGAGAAGGCCGCATCAAGGTCGACTGCGCTAACCGCTCATCCGCCCCCGGTATTTTCGCCGCCGGCGACGTGACCAGCGGCTACGCCGAGCAGGTGCTGATCGCAGTCGGCGAGGGTGCTAAAGCCGCCCTGAGCGCCTACGAATACCTGCTGCCCAAGCTGTAACCCGTTCAATCGGATCGGGCCGCCGGCCTGGATTTCCCACCCGGCGGGCGAATACAGTCAGCTTGCAGTATTGTAAATATCGCATTAGAAGCGCTCCAGACAGTTGATTTTCTGAAAATCGGCGCGATACTATAGTCAGGCAGCCAGAACGATGGGCTGCGGAGCACGACGATAGCAACCCGAGTTCTTGAGGTTCAGAGAGGAGGGCAGCGTATCGAAGCAATTACCGCCAGGATTGGAACCGTAGTAGAAAGTGCAAGGGACTGAACGCCGGGTCCACTCGCCCGCCGGAAGAAAGTAGGTTTCCAACGGATAGCCGCTTGCGAGAACCAAGCATTGGCCCGGCTGAGGAATAGCGCTTTACTGCAAACCGAACATTCGATAGGAAATCGTCCAGGGTGACCCCCTGGACTTTCCGTTTTTCCACCCGGCGCAGCGCCGGCGCAGAATATTCCGATAATTCCTGTCAGATATTTACCGATACCGCCGCTGCTCCGCCGCGGGTATACTTTTTTCCTATGGATATTCTATGCTTTTCTCATCTACGTTGGGATTTTGTGTACCAGCGCCCGCAGCACCTGATGAGCCGGTTCGCCCGCAGCCGGCGCGTTTTCTTCTTTGAAGAGCCGCTGCCCGGCGCCGGCCCGGCTCACCTGGAGATAACCGTTGACTCCAGCGGGGTGCAGCGCGTGGTCCCGCGCCTGCCCGAGCTGCCGCCGCATGCGCAGCCCGCCGTCCTGGGCCGGCTGCTCGCCGATCTGTTCGCTTCACAGGACATCCAGGAATGGATTGCCTGGTACTACACCCCGATGGCGCTGCGTTTCACCCGCGGTCTGCGCCCGCAGTTGACCATTTACGACTGCATGGATGAGCTTTCGGCTTTCAAGTTCGCCCCAACGGAGTTGACCGCCCTGGAAGACGAACTGCTGCAGCGCTCTGACCTGGTCTTCACCGGCGGGCACAGCCTGTATGAAGCCAAGTGCCGCCGTCACCCGCACGTGCACGCATTCCCCAGCAGCGTGGATGTGGCGCACTTCCGTCGCGCCCGCCAGGTGAGCGCCGATCCGGCCGACCAGGCCGCCATCCCCGGCCCGCGCCTGGGCTACTTCGGCGTGATCGACGAGCGTCTCGACCTGGAACTGCTGCGCGGGCTGGCCGAGCTGCGTCCGGACTGGCAGATCGTGCTGGTTGGCCCGACCGCCAAAATCGACCCCACGGCGCTGCCGCAGCGGCCCAACATCCACTACCTGGGCATGCGCCCATACGCCCAGCTGCCCGACTATCTGGCCGGCTGGGATGTGGCGATTATGCCCTTCGCCCGCAACGAGTCGACCCGCTATATCAGCCCCACGAAGACCCCCGAGTACCTGGCCGGCGGCCGGCCGGTGGTCTCCACCTCAATCACCGACGTGGTGCGCCCCTATGGCGAGCAGGGCTTGGTCTGGATCGCCGATACGCCGGCCGCATTTGCCGCCGCAGCCGGACAGGCCTTGCGCATGGACGGCCACCGGACCGCCTGGCTTGAAGCCGTGGACCGCTTCCTGGCTACCCGCTCCTGGGATCATACCTGGCAGGAGATGGCGGCCCTGATCGAGCAGCGCCGGGGAGCGCCGGCTGCTCCGGAGATCGCCGTTTGAGTTCTCCCATCGAGATCTGGGGGGGGATCGAATGTACCGTCAACCGGGTTGCCGATCGCTTTTTTGACCAGCTGGAGTGGAGCGGCCACGCCGGGCGCATCGCCGATTTGCAGACCTTCGCCGAGCTTGGCCTGACGGAAATCCGCTATCCGCTGCTGTGGGAGCGCATCGCCCCACACGGGCTGGATCAGGCCGATTGGAGCTGGGCCGACGAACGCCTGCAGCAGCTGCACCGGCTTGGGCTGCGCCCAATCATCGGCCTGCTGCACCACGGCAGCGGCCCGGCCGATACCAGCCTGGTGGACCCGGCCTTTCCCGAGAAGCTGGCCACTTTTGCTCGCGCCGTCGCCGAGCGCTACCCGTGGGTGGATGCCTACACCCCGGTCAATGAGCCGCTTACCACGGCGCGCTTCAGCGGGTTATACGGCCTGTGGTACCCGCACAGCCGCTCCGACGGCCAGTTCGTGCGGGCGCTGCTCAGCCAGGTGCGCGGCGTGCAGCTGGCGATGCAGGCCATCCGCACGGTCAACCCGGCTGCCCAATTGGTGCAGACTGAGGACCTGGGCAAGATCTACAGCACCCCCACCCTGGCTTACCAGGCCGGCTTCGAGAACACCCGCCGCTGGTTGAGCCTGGATCTGCTGACCGGCCGGGTGACCCCAGAGCACCGCTTCTACGGCTACCTGCAGTGGGCTGGGGCCGCCGAGGCCGAACTGGCTGCGCTGGTCGATGCCCCCTGCCCGCCGGATATCGTCGGGCTGAATTATTACGTCACCGGCGAGCGCTTCCTGGACGAGCGCCTCGAGCGCTACCCCGGCCTGCCGGTGGGCGGCAACGGGCAGCACAGCTACGTGGATGTCGAAGCGGTGCGCGTCCTGTCCGGCGGCATCGCCGGCGCTCGCGGCCTGCTGGCCGAGGCCTGGCAGCGCTACAGCCTGCCGCTGGCCCTCACCGAGGTGCACCTGGGCGCAACCCGTGAAGAGCAGCTGCGCTGGCTGGTCGAGACCTGGCAGGCCGTCCAGGCCGCCCGCCAGGATGGCGCCGACGTACGCGCCCTGACCGCCTGGGCGCTGCTGGGCAGCTACAACTGGCACTGCCTGCTGACGCGCGACGAGCAGCACTATGAAAGCGGCGTGTTCGACCTGCGCGGCGGCGAGCCGCGCCCCACCCTGCTGGCCCGGGCGCTGCACGCCCTGGCCCACACCGGCCGCTTCGACCATCCCGCGCTTGACCGTCCCGGCTGGTGGCGGCGCCCGGAACGCCTGCTGTACCCCCCGGTTGACCATCCACACACCGGACTGGAGCCGCAAGGCGAGCCGTCCGCGGCGGCCGCAGCCGCCGCCAGCGCCGAGCCCCTCCCAGCAACCGCGCCCCTCACAGCAGCCACGCCTCTCCCAGCGGGCACGCCGCGCCAGCGCGTCGCACCGCGCCGCGCCCGCCCGGCTGCACCGCGCCGCCTGCTGATCACCGGCGCCACCGGCACCCTGGGCCAGGCGTTTGCCCGCCTGTGCCAGGCGCGCAGCCTGCCCTTCCTGCTGACCGACCGCCGGACGCTGGACATCCGCAGCCGACAGCAGGTCGACCGCGTGCTGCACGCCGAACGGCCCTGGGCGGTGATCAACGCCGCCGGCTATGTGAGCGTGGATGACGCCCAGCGCGAGCCGCAAGCCTGCTTCGCCGCCAACACGCTTGGCCCCGCCAACCTGGCTGCCGCCTGCGCCGGCCTGGACCTGCCGCTGCTCACCTTCTCATCCGACCTGGTCTTTGACGGGCAGGCCGCTTCGCCCTACCTGGAAGACAGCCAGACCAACCCATTAACCGTCTACGGCCAGAGCAAAGCCCAGGCGGAGACGGCCGTGCTTGACCGGCTGCCCACCGCGCTGGTGGTGCGCACCAGCGCCTTCTTCAGCCCGTGGGACACCTATAATTTCCCCCGCCAGGTCATCCACGCCCTGCAGTCCGGCTGCACCTTCGAAGCCGCCGAAGACTTAACCATCTCGCCCACCTACCTACCCGACCTGGTCCACACCTGCCTGGACCTGCTGCTCGACGGCGCAGCCGGCCTGTGGCACCTGGCCAACCTGGGCGCGGTCACCTGGCTGGAGTTCGGCCGCCAGGCCGCCGCCGCCTTTGGCTTGGACCCGCTGCGCGTCACCGGCTGCCCGGCGGCCGAGATGGGCCTGGCTGCCCCGCGCCCGCGCTACAGTGTGCTGGGCAGCCGCCGCGGGGCGCTGCTCCCCGCGCTGGAACAGGCGCTGGCGGCCTTCGCCGCCGGGGTACCCACCACGTAAAAAGAAAACCGGGCGCCCGGGGCCTGCTTAGCCCAAGGTCGCCCGGTTGTGCGCCGGGTCAATCGCTCAGTCCACCCGGAAGGCGTTGCGCACGCCGGGGGTCAGCAAATAGATGAATACCAGGATCGAGAACGCTGCCGGCACGACCGCCGCTGCCGCGCCGATCCCATTCCACAGGTTGACGATCACTCCCAACACGTCGAAACCGGTGGCCACCATGCCCAGCCACCATGCCCACGGGCGCAGGTTCAGCGCGCCGAAGGCCACCACCAGGTGCAGCACTGCCCCGATGGACATCAGCAGCCCGATCAGGATTGCCACGCCGCCGGCCACTGCGCCCACCGGCCCCAGGAATGCTGCCAGCGCACCGCCGGTCAGCAGGATCGTCGGCAGGCACAGCCCGAACAGGCCGGCGATCAACTGCAGCAGGGCCAGGATGGTCACGCCCATCGGGCGCTGGATATTCTTATTCGATACGTTGCTAGACATTGCCTCTCTCCTTCACATTGCTTGCGGTTTTACGGGTGCTTCAATCTAAACAAATATACGCAAGCTGTGCAGGAAAGTTGCAGCCAGTCGGCTCATCCGCTGCGGGCGCTCACACCGGGCGCAGCCGGCCGCGTGCGGCTGCCCGCCGGGCTGCTCACCGCCGCCCGTTCATCCACCGCCTCACCGGCAAACAGCGCCAGCAGCTGGCCTTGTTCGGGCGTGAGCCGCAGCAGCGGCGAATACGCCCGCGGGTAGATCTCGGCTGCTCGCCAGGTTTCGGAATTCAACGGCACCGCCACCCCCGGCGCCTGCCCGAACCGCTTCAGCTTGTGCACCAGCGCCCGGGTGTCGAAAAGGTAGGCCGCCTCGATCACCCACGGACGGCTGTTCTGATCGCCATCCAGGCAGGGCCCACTGAATGCCAACAGGTAATCCGGCTGCCAGATGGCTGGAATATCCAGCACATCTGTCTGCCGCGGGTACCAGCGCACTGCCACCGTGCGGCCGGCCAATCTGCCGTTCGAGAAATGCCCGTCGATGCGCCGCTGGTCGCGCCCCTCACGCGGCTGGATTTCGAACACCACCCGGGCGATGAACTCCGCCAGGTAGGCCGGTTGAGCCGGTGCATCGATCAGCCCGGCGATCTCTGCATCCAGCTGGTTGCGCTGCTCGATCAACGCCGATAACCGCAGCAATCTCCCCTTCATGCTTTTCTCCTCCCCAAGATGTAGCGCCCGGATCTGCTTTCAGTATACTCAGCGGATCGTCCGGCGGGAGTGAGCCAAACCCGTACGCCGCTGTAAGGGATTATCCGATGCCAATAAAGGCTGCCCAGGAGGTGCGCCTGGGCAGCCGGACTGCGGGGGACCAATGGATGGACGGCTGTAGGAAGATTACCGGCCGAGCAGCGACTGGATCTGGGACAGGATCAGCGTCAGCTCGGGGGGGACGTTATCAGCGCCGTCAAAGGTGGTCACGCTGTGGACCTGGTCGCCATCCCGCACGGTCAGGATGTAGGTATACGCATCGGGGCTGGGGCTGTCGCCGTACTGCGTCTGCATCTGGAAGAAACCGGCCGACCGCACCACCCCCACCATCGCCGCGATCGACGCCGGATCAGCCTGCGTGGCCTTCCCAGACCGGTCGATCACTCGTCCATCGGCATAAACCGTCCAGGCTTCATCCACGCCGGCAATCCCGCCTGAGCGCTGGAACAGGATCACCGCTCCAGCCGGCAGTTCCGGTTCAGGCGTAGCCGCCTGGGTGCCAAGCGGGGGCGTAGTGGGCAGGCCGGTGCCGCCGGTGGACGGCAGAGCGGGCGTGCCGGGCGCATCTGGGGAAGCAGTGCTGCCCACGTCCGGGGTGACGTCCAGGGCGGCGTTGTCGTTGAACGGCGCGTCGGCGGGTGTGCCGCTGTCGTTCAAATTCGCATTCATATCCGCGCCGTTCACATTCGCGTCGTTCACCGGACCGCCGCTGTTATCGACCGCCGCCTGGGTGCTCTCAAAACCGCCAGTGATCTCGGCCGTCGAAACCGGCGCGGCGGTCGACTCGACCTCGCTCATGCTCGAGCAGGCCGCCAGGAACACCAGGGCCAGGACCATCAACAGGGAAAAGGGGAATTTCATCGCTGCCTCCATAAGTCAATCTACAACGCATTATAGACACTCCCGGTTCCCAGGCAAATACGATCTCTCCCCCACAGCCGGGTAGGAGGTATCCTATTATTCCCGGGTGATCGACTCGCACCCCGGTTTGTGCCATACTGAAATCAGCCCGCGCTGCCCCGGGCTGCTGCAAGGAGGACTTATGTGCGCGCAGATTGCAGATTTTCAGCCTGGCCGACCAGCAGTGCGGGCTGTGCGTGATCTTTATCCGCAGCCCGCTCCAGCCGCGCGTTGCCGGCCTTAACAGCGAAGTGCCCAACGTGCTGGGCTTCGCCGTGCAAGATAACCAGCTGTTTGCGGCCGCCTATGCCGTGCCGGCCGCCTTCAACTTGCGCGACCCGCTGCAGCCCGTGCTGGCCGACGTGACCGCGACCCCTGGGCTGGCCATGGCAGTAGCCGCCCGCCCGGGCGAAGTGCTGGTGGCCGATTTCGACGGCGGCCTGTACCTGCTGCGCTACCGCTAACCGGCATCGGGCCTCCGCGACGGTTGTACCGGCATTCCCCAGCCGGTCATGGCGGGCCGCAGCCGGGTGCGCCGGGCGGCATCAAGCGGCCAGTTTGGCCACCGTCACCCCTTCGCCGCCTTCCTTATCGCCGCCGCCTTCATAACTCTTCACTGCGTGGTGGTGGCGCAGCGATTCCCGCACCGCCTCGCGCAGCTTGCCGGTGCCCTTGCCGTGGATGATGCGCACAAACGGCATCCCCGCCAGGAAGGCCGCGTCCAGGTAGCGCTCCAGCTCGTCCAGCGCCTCGTCGGCGCGCTTACCGCGCAGGTCGATCTCCATCCCCGGCGAGGCGTGCAGCGTGATGCTGCGCGGTTTCTCGGTGCCGGGCAGCGCAGCCGGGGCGCGCCCGGCGGATGCGCCAGGCGCCGGGCTATCGCTCGCCGGGCGGGG
>JBJSYW010000429.1:0-7417 GCA_046089985.1 Chloroflexota bacterium | reverse complement strand
CCTTGCGCGCCTGGGTGGAGAACCACACCGTCACCACGCCCATCACCGGCACCACCAGCATGCTGATCAGCGCCATCGGGGCGCTCTTACCCAGCATCTGGTAACCGATCCACACCAGCAGCAGCACCCCGCTAAAAACGTTGACCAGCGCAAAGCTGATCGCCTGGTTGATCGTCTCGGTATCGTTGGTGATGCGGCTCATCAGGTCGCCGGCTTCGTTCTCAGCGTAATAGCCGATATCCAGGCGGTGCAGATGCGCAAAGACTTCTTTGCGCAGGCGGGTCAGCACGTGCTGCCCGGCCCAGGTCATGGCGAAGAAAGTCAGGCCGGTGAGCAGCGAGCTGATCACATACAGGCCCACCAGCAGCAGCACCATGCGCCCCACCCCGGCTAGCCGGGCGGCGGCGTCCTGCCCGGGGGCGGGCGCGGGCTGCCCGCCGGCGGTCAGCAGGCTCTTGATCAGCGTCCGGGAGGGGCCAACCGCCGTCTGGCCCTCCTCCAGCCAGCAGGCGGCGGGCTGCATGCCGGCTTCCGGCGCGGTGGGCAGCCCGGCCCCCACCGCCGGCGCCAGGTAGCAGTCCACCATCTGGCCAAGCAGTTCGGGCGAGGTGACCTGCGCCCAGGTGGAGATCGTCACAAACACCACCGCCAGCAGCAGGGCATACCAGTACGGGCGGAAATAATGCCCCAGCCGCGCCAGGGTTTCCCCGGTGCGCCGGGGCTTGGAGGTTTCTTCTTGCAGCATGCTGCGTGGACCGCCAAACATCGCGACTCCTTATTCCACTGGCGCGGGCGGCCGGCCCGGCTCGGCTGCGCCCGCGCCGGATGAGACATCCATCACCAGCTGCGAGCTGTAAATTTCTGCGTAGATTTCGCTCTCTTCGAGCAGCTGCGCGTGCGTGCCGCGCGCCGCCACCCGGCCCTTGTCCAACACCAGGATCAGGTCGGCGTTCATCACGGTGCTGATGCGCTGGGCGATCACGAAGCTGGTGCGGCCCTTCATCAGACGGTCCAGCGCCGCCTGGATGTGCGCCTCGGTCGCCAGGTCGACTGCGCTGGTCGAGTCGTCCAGGATCAGGATGTGCGGGTCTAACAGCAGGGCGCGGGCGATGGCAATACGCTGTTTCTGCCCGCCGCTGAGTGTGGAGCCGCGCTCGCCCACCCGGGTGTCATAGCCGTCGGTGAACGACTGGATGAACTCGTGGGCGGCGGCGGCCTGGGCCGCGGCGATCACCTGTTCCAGCGTGGCGTCTGGGCGGCCAAAGGCGATGTTATCGCGGATCGTGCCGGAGAACAGGGTGGTCTCCTGCAGCACCATGCCGATCTGCGAACGCAGCGAGTCGAGCGTCACGCTGCGCAGGTCGTGCCCGTCGATGGTCACCCGGCCGGAGGTTGGGTCGTAAAAGCGCGGCAGCAGGTTGATGATGCTGGTCTTGCCAGAGCCGGTAGCGCCTAACAGCGCCACAGTCTGCCCCGGGCTAACCGTAAAGCTGACCTCGCTCAACACCGGCGCGCCGCTGGAGAAATAGCGGAAGCCGACGTTCTCAAAGGCCACCACACCCTGCACCGGGGGCAGCGCCGTCGCGCCGGGTTGGTCTTTGACCTCGCTCTCGGCGTCCAGGATCTCGAAGATGCGCGCCGCCGAAGCGGAGGCCTGGCCCAACTGGGTGATGATGAAGCCAAACTGCGCCACGGGGAAGAACAGGTACACCAGGTACAGGCTGAACTCCTGCCACTGTCCAAGCGTCAGGCTGCCCTGGATGATCTGCCGCCCACCGGCGTACAGCGTGGTGGCCTGCCCCAGGTTGGCGATCAGGAAGGTGAGCGGGAACAGAAAGGTGAACAGGCGGGCAATGTACAACTGCTGGCGCATCAACTCATCCGCCTGCCGGTTGAAGCGCTGCTGCTCGGCCGCTTCGCGGGTAAAGGCTTTGACCACCTTAATCCCAGCCAGGTTCTCTTGCAGCGTGGTGTTCAGGCTGGAGAGCTTCTGCTGCACGCGCGTGAACAGCGGGCGGCTGATCACCCCAAAGGCCATGAACAGCCCCAGCGCTACCGGCAGGATCCACAGCGTGACCAGCGCCAGGCGCGCATTGGTGGTGAACAGCACGATCAGGGTGCCCGAGAGCAGCAGCGCCGCCCCCACCAGCTGCAGCAGGCCCTGCCCGATGAACAGGCGCACCTTTTCGACATCGTCGGTGGCGCGGATCATCAACTGGCCGGTGTTGGTGCGATCATGGTACGCAAACGACAGGTTCTGGATGCGAGCATACAGGTCGTTGCGCAGGTCATAGGCCACCGTCTGCGAGTTGCGCTCGGCCCAGTAGGTCTGCAGGAAGGCGAACACCCCGCGCAGCACGGCGAACAGCAGGATCGCCGCGCCGGTGACCAGGATCGCCTGTGGGACGGCGGCGCTCTGGGCGGACAGGTAGTCCGTCAGGCGCTCCACGCTCCAATCGACAGGCAGGCCCAGGCCGGACAGCATCCCGGGCAGCGCCTGGGGGCCGGCGGCAGCCAGCGCCGGCAGGCGCTCGAGCAGCTGGTGGGCAGTCACGCCGCGGGCAACTTCGTCGATCACCCGGCTGACCAGGCGCGGCACCGCCAGCTGCGAAAGGGTCGCCACCACCAAGAACAGGTAGGGCAGCACGGCCTGGCGCGGGTAATGGCTGAGGTAGCGGGCTGCGCGCCGCATGGCGCTGCGTTGGGCGGCGCGGTCTTCGGCGCTAAGCGCCGGCGGCCGCCCGGAAGATCCAGAGGCACGGTTTGTTTGCATAAAGACAATCCTATTCACAAAATACGTTCCATTTTACCCCCTCTGTGCGGAATTGCCAGATGAGCGCCGCGCTAGAAAACCGGCCGGGGGATTCCGCCGCAAACAGCGGACGAAAATCGTCTATAATAGAGGCACAACTACGTATCCCTGGTACATGAATTTATGTCCCGTATTTCCTATCGCAGCCTGATCGCCGTGCTCCTGTTGGCCCTGCCGCTGGCGGCCGCCTGCCGCCCACAGCCCGCGCCTGCGCCCACCGCCACCCGTGGGCCGGAAAAGCTCATCTTCCGCAACTGGGAAGGCAACATCTCGCCAGAGATCATGCAGCTGTTCACCGACCAGACCGGCATCCGGGTGGAAATGCAGCCCTATGAGAGCCAGGAACTGGCCATCGCCGATCTGCAAGCCGGGAAACCGGCTGATGTGGTGGTGCTTGAGAACCAGCTGATCCCGCCGCTGATCCAGACCGGGCTGCTGGCCGAAATCCGGCTGACCAACCTGCCCAACTTCAAGAACATCTCGGCCAACTTCCGCGACCTGGCCTACGACCCGGGCAACGCCCACAGCATCCCCTACTCGTGGGGCACCACCGGCCTGGTTTTTCGCTCCGACCTGCCCGGCAGTCAGATCCGGCGCTGGGCCGACCTGTGGGACCCGGCCTACCGGGGCCGCCTGCTGGGTTGGACCCTGCCGCGCTATATGCTCGGGATCACCCTGAAATCATTGGGCTATTCGTTGAACAGCGAGAAACCGCAGGAATTGGAGCAGGCCGCAGCCAGGTTGATTGAGCTGAAACCGGCTATCCGCCTGGTGGATTGGGAGACCGCCGCAGCCGCGCCGGGGCTGGTCTCGGGCGAGGTCTGGGCCGCAGTCGGGCAGGCGGATGATGTCATCGCTGCGCGCGAGCAGGGCGCCCGGGTGGATTACATCCTGCCCGAAGAGGGCGGGCTGTTGTGGGGCGACAACTTCACCATCCCGGCTGCTTCGCCAAACCAGGCCGCCGCCGAGGCGTTGATCAACTTCCTGCTCAGCCCCGAGATCGCCGCCCGCATCATCAACGAGACCTTCTACTGGCTGCCCAACGATGCCGCCCTGCCGCTGGTTGAACCGCAAATCCGCGACAACCCGGCCATCTTCCCCACCGCCCAGGGGATCAAGAACAGCGAAATCCTGCTGCCGCTCAGCCCGCAGGGCGAAGCCCTGTATCAATCGGCCTGGGAAAGGTTCCTGGCAGCGCCCTGACCGCTGCCGCTGCACCCCGATGCCGCCGACCACTCACCCTCTTAAGCCGCGTTCCACCTGGCTGCGCTTCTGGCGGCAGAGCCTGCGCGTGCATGTCCTGATCGCCCTGGGCAGCATCGTTGCGCTGGCAACGATCATGGTCGGTTTGGGGATCGGCTTTTTCGTCTACCGCAGCGACCAGACCAACTGGCAGAACCGCCAGCGCGAAGCCGCCCGCTACGCCGCCCTGGCAGTCAACGAGTTCGTCGGCCGGGTGCAGGTTTCGATGACCAACGTCGGGCTGCTGGACACCGCCTACTTGGAGCAGTCGCCCAGCCTGCTGTTCACGCTGCTGCGCCAAAATCCGGCCCTGCTGGAGATCATCCGTCTGGACTACCAGGGCCAGGTGCTGGCTGGAGCATACCAGGATGACGCCCCGGTGTTGAGCAACCTGTTCACCATCCCGCAGTCGACCTGGTTCGTCACCGCCCGGCGCGGCCAGACCTATGCCGGACAGGTGCAGATCTCGGCCAACCAGAAGCCGTACCTGATCCTGGCTCAGCCGGCGGCCGACCACGGCGTGGTGGCGGCGCGGCTGAGTCTGGAGGCGCTGTGGCGGCTGGTGGACGGCCTGCGCTTTGGTGAAACCGGTCAGGTGTACGTCGTGGACAGCCGCGGCAGCCTGATCGCCGCCGAAGACCAGGAGCTGGTACTGGGACATACCAGCCTGGATGGGCGCGCCGAACTGCAGGCCGCCTCCGCCCAACGCGATCACCGCTGGACCGGCGAGTACGTCAATTTCCAGGGCCGGCAGGTGCTCGGCTCCACCCAGTTAATCGAGCCGGTGCAGTGGACCGTGTTCGCCGAGACCCAGTTGACCGAAACGCTGGCAGCCACTCGCCGGGCGCTGCTGCTGCTGGTGGGCATTGCGCTGATCTTCAGCCTGGCGCTGCTGCTGGCCACCAACTCGGCTATGCGCAGTATCCTGTTCAACCCGCTGGCCCAACTGCGCGATGGCGCAGTGCGCATCGGCCAGGGCGACCTGGAACACCGCGTCAGCAGCGGGTGGAACAACGAGCTGGGCCAGCTGGCTACTGCTTTCGATGAGATGTCCGCCAACCTGAAGGAGCGCGAAGCCGCCCTGGCCCAGGCCCGCGATGCAGCGCAGAGCGCCAGCCAGTTCAAGAGCCGCCTGCTGGCCAATGTCAGCCACGACCTGCGCACCCCGCTGAGCGCCATCATGGGCTACGCCGACATCTTGAAAGAAGAGGTCTACGGCGAGCTAAACGAACGCCAGCGCAACTCAGTCCAGCGCATCCTGGCCAACACCCAACGCCTGCTCGAGCTGGTCAACAGTCTGCTGGACCAGGCCCAGATCGAGGCCGGGCGGCTGGACTGGGAGATCGCTCCGTTCAAGCCGGCCGACCTGATGACCGAGCTGCAGAACGTGATGGGCGTGCTGGCGCAGCAAAAGGGCCTGCAGTTAATCACCTACATCGACCCCGGCCTGCCCGTGATCGTGCACGGCGACCAGCGGCGGGTGTACCAGATCGCCACCAACCTGGTGGGCAACGCCATCAAGTTCACCGATCGCGGCTGGGTGCGAGTGGCCATGCTGCCCGACAGCAGCTACTGGATCATCCGGGTCAGTGACACCGGGCGCGGCATCCCGCCGGAAGCGCTCAAGCATATCTTCGACCCGTTCAACCTGGTGGACAACTCGACCACCCGCAGCGAGCGCGGCGTGGGCCTGGGGTTGTCGATCGTCCAGCAGCTGGCCGGGCTGATGGGCGGCTGCGTGGATGTGACCAGCGAGCTGGGCCACGGCAGCACGTTCAGCGTCCACCTGCCGGTGGAGCATATTCGCGCAGTTGAGGAGCACACATGAGCCAGCCCCTGGCATTAATCATCGAAGACGAAACCGACCTGGGGGAAATCTTCAGCATGGCGCTGCAGGCAGCCGGGTATGAAACGCAGCAGGCCTTCACCGGGCCGGATGCCTTAACGAAGCTGGCCGGCTGCGCCCCCGACCTGGTGGTGCTGGACCTGCACCTGCCCGGTCTGGACGGCGGCCAGGTATTGAAGGATATTCGCCGGGATGCCCGCCTGCGCCGCACGCGGGTGATGCTGGCTACCGCCGATGCAGCCTTTGCCCGCACGCTGGAGAAAGAAGCCGATTTCGTGCTGCTGAAGCCGATCAGCTTCAGCCAACTGCGTGACCTGGCCCGGCGCCTGAAGCCAAACCCGCCCGGGGAGCCGGGCGTAGGCGCCTGATCCCGATCAGCGCCGGCATCGAAAAGAAGATTCTGATGATATAATTCGCGCAGCATCTTTATCCAATACGTAAGAAAAAGCTTTTCCCAACTGAAGGAGGCATCCATGCTTGTTGGCGAACGTATGTCCCGCCCTGTAATTTCCATCTCCCCCGATATGCCGGTGGTCGATGCGCTGGCGCTGATGAAGCGCGAACACATCCGGCGCGCCCCGGTGGCGCGGGACGGCAAAATGGTCGGCATCGTGTCCGATAAAGATCTGCTCAACGCTTCGCCATCGCCGGCTACCTCGCTCTCGGTCTGGGAGCTGAACTACCTGCTCAGCAAGATCACCGTCCACGAGGTGATGAGCAAGAAGGTGCTGAGCGTGGGCGAGGATATCCCCATCGAAGAAGCGGCGCGCATTATGGCCGATAACAAAATCGGCGGCCTGCCGGTCATGCGCGGCGACGAAGTGGTTGGGATGATCACCGAGACCGACCTTTTCAAGATTTTCCTGGAGCTGATGGGCGCCCGCGAGAGCGGCGTGCGCGTGACGGCCCTGGTGCCCGAGCAGCGCGGCCAGCTGGCCGGGCTGGCACAGGCGGTCGCCTCCAACGGCGGCAATTTCATCGCCTTCGGCGTCTTCCACGGCGAATCGGTGTCCAACCGCCTGGTGACCTTCAAGGTGGCCGGCCTGGACGAGGAGCAGGTCAAGCAGGTGATCGAGCCGCTCGGGCTGCGCATCACCGATATCCGCACCAAAGCCTGAAAGCCGCATCCCGGGGCTTAACCGGGCCGCTCACCGCCGGGAGGCATCCAGCGCACCTGGAAGCCTCCCGGCGGTCGTTTAAGCGGGGCGCGCCTGCTGAATCGACTGGCGGATGGCCTCCAGGGCGCTTTCGACGGCATGCACGTCTTCGATCGCCTCGGGATACTCGCCGTAGCGCACACGCGTGTAGGCGCGGGTGATCAGCTCGCTCTCTGCGGCCTGGGCGGGAAAGGCCTGCTGCAGTTCGGGCAGGAACTCCAGCGGGGTCAGGTTGGGCGAGCGCGGCCGCCCGCGCCCGGCGCTCAGTTCCAGCAGTTCGGCGTACAGGCGGCGGATCTTCTGCGCGGCTGCCGCCTGACCGGCCGGGCGGAAGCGCGCCAGCAGTTCTTCCCAGCCTTC
>JBJSYW010000428.1:0-3814 GCA_046089985.1 Chloroflexota bacterium | reverse complement strand
CGCCATGACCGAGTAGCACATCTCCGCCTCGCGCGCCAGGAAGGCTTCCGGCGAGGTGGTCATGCCGATCAGCGTCATACCCCACTGGCGGAAGACATTCGACTCGCCGCGGGTTGAAAAGCGCGGCCCTTCGATGGTGATCATCGTACCGCCGGCATGCACCGTGACGCCGGTCTGCTGGGTGGACTCCAGCAGCTGGCCCGAAAGCTGGCTGCAGAACGGTTCAGCCACCGAGATGTGCACCACCAACCCTTCGCCGAAGAAGCTGCGCTCGCGGCCGCGAGTGTAGTCAAACAGCTGGTCGGGCACGGCGATCTCGCCCGGGGCGTAGTCGTCTCGCAGCGAACCGCATGCGCTGATGCTGACGATCCGCTCCACACCCAGCGATTTGAGGGCGTAGATATTGGCACGGTAGTTCACCTCGCCGGGGGTGATGTGATGCCCGATTCCGTGGCGGGGCAGGAAAGCGATCCGCCGTCCTTCCAGCGTGCCCACCATCACCGGGGCCGAAGGCCAGCCGAACGGCGTGCGCACCTCGATCTGCCGGGTGTCCTCCAGCCCGGCCATGTTGTAAATTCCAGACCCGCCGATGATCGCCAGGGTTGGTTTTTCCATAAATATGCCCTCCTTTGTATTTTTTGGCTGAAGCCGGCGCCCTACCGGGCTTCTTCGATGAGTACCTGAAAGGTCAGGCTGCCGCAGGTCAGTTCGTCGCCCGCCGCCAGCACCACCGGCTCATCGACCGGGCGGCCGTTGAGCAGCGTGCCATTGCGCGAGCGCAGATCTTCCAGCCACCACTGGGCATGGTGATAAGCCAGGCGGGCGTGCCGGGCAGAGATGGTGCTGTCGTCGACATAAACCTGGCAGGTCGGGTCGCGGCCCAGCGTGGCCTCCAGTGCGGTCACCGGGTAGCTGACGGCCGGCAGCAGATCGCTGCGGCTGAGGGTCAGGCGCGGCAGGGCCGGCTGTTGCAGATCGTCCACCTGGCGGCGCAGGTCGCGCCACAGCAGCCACAGCGCCCAGGCGAAGAAAGCATACAGCGCCCCGGCTGCCAGCAAACGCAGCGCCAGTAAGGCCATCCCGCTGCTCATCTCAACCCGGGTCCTGGCGCAGTTCCACGGTATCGGCGCGCTCGTCGCGGTCCTGTCCGTACACCAGCGGCACGCCGGCCAGCGAGATCACGTCTCCGGGCTGCAGCGGGTGTTGGGAGATGCGCCGCCCGTTGACGAAGGTGCCGCCGGTCGAGTCGAGGTCAAACAGCACATAACGGCTGCGCACCAGGCGCAGCTGAGCGTGCAGGCGCGAAATGCGCGGGTCGTCGATCACCAGCTGGTTGTCGGGCCGGCGGCCGATATTGACCACCCCCGGTCCCAGCGGGTAGATCTCGGTCCCGTTGACGATCAGGAACGCCCCTTCGGGCGGCTGCTCGGGCGGCAGGTCGGTGGGCAGGCGCATGGCGTGCGTCGGATCGACCTCCTGCAGGCTGTCGACCGCCAGCACCTGCACAGCGCCAGGCGCCAGGCGCGCATCCGCCTCCACCACCACCGAAAGCGGGCCGGAGAGCTGCAGCCCGGCTTCGCCCGCCGCCGACTGCAGCAGGCCGCACAGCTCGGACAGGAAGGCCGGGGTGGCCTGCAGCCCAGCCGCCAACTGCGGGTTGGCTTGCAGGCGGTACAGGTTGGGGGCCACCAGCGCCCCACCCGGGGCCGGGCGGGCAGCGCGCTGCATCGCCTGCAGCAGTTGGTGGGTCAGGTCGGGCGGGGCGGCCCGCCCCGGGAACAACCGGGCCGCGCTGCCTTCCACCACCGCTTGCAAACGCGCTTCAATCCGGGCCAGGCGGTGCGGTAGCTGGTTCATAAGCCGCGACAATCATACCGTAAAAGCAACAATTGGGGAGGTTAGAATCGGGTCGGCGCTTAACAAAGCATCAGCCGCCGGAGTGAGGGGGGCACCCCGGCGGCTGATGCTTTGTATTATATGCAAAGCGTTGATTTTGGCAAGGGTTAAAATGTACCAGTTTTCGGAGCGGTTGTGAGGGGTCGCGCCTGTGCCGCAGGCCGAAATCCCCTACAGGTGTGAGATTGACGCCGGCCTGAATTAGGCTACAATAAATCGATTTGAAGGCCATCTTACCGGAGCAGGTTTATTTAAGTACACAGGCGTCTATATGACCCAAATCCATCTTACAGCCATCGGCCGCACCCTGTGCCGGATCAGCCTCGTCGCAGTACTCTACTACCTGACCGCCCGCCTGGGGTTCTTGATCGCCCTGCCCCCTGGCAACGTCACCGCCCTCTGGCCGCCTTCCGGGTTGGCGTTTGCCGCCGCGCTGCTGTGGGGCTGGCCGTCCGCCACAGGCGTCTTCCTGGGGTCGCTGGCGGTGAATATCTGGTCGTTAACCGCCGGCGCCGCTCCGGATGGGCTGGCGGCGCTGGTCCTGCCGGTCGCAGCCGCCATCGCCGCGGCTTCGTCGGTCCAGGCCGGGTTGGGCGCCGAGCTGCTGCGCCGCGTGATCCCGTCGATCCCGCCCGAACGGGTTGCCGATACGGTCAAGACGATCGGGCTGTCAGCGCTGACGACCCTGCTCGCCCCGCTGCTGGGCGTGACCGCCCTGTGCGGGGCCGGGTTCGCCCCGTGGAGCAGCGCCCCACGCCTGGCCTGGACCTGGTGGATGGGCGATACGACCGGCGTCCTGGTTTTCATGCCGGCTTTTCTGCTGGCCTACCACCTGTGGCGCAGGCGCCCGGCCAAGGAATTTTACCTGTGGTCGCTGACCGGGTTGATGGTCGGCGCGGCGCTGTTCACGTTTATCGTCCTGGAAAATAACACCCGCCAACAGGTGGACAGCCGGCTGCAGCTGGACGCGCAGTTTGTAAACGCCGCCATCAAGGAAGCGATCGACCAGGAAATGAGCGCGCTGCTCGCCATGCGGGCGCACTACGCTTCCACTGCCACGATGAGCCAGCCGGATTTCACCGCCTTCACCACGCCGTTCCTGGAGTACTCCTCGGCTGCGTCCGGCTATGCCTGGGCCCCGCGTGTGACGCTGGCCGAGCGCCCGGCTTTCGAACAGGCATTCCAGGAGCAGGGCTACCCGGCTTTCCAGATTTCTGAGAGCGACGCCCATGGGCAGGCGATCCCTGCCGCCGAGCGGGCCGAGTACTTCCCGGCGACTAGCATCAACCCATTCGCCCCTAACCAGGCCGCCTTCGGGTATGACCTGGCTTCGACCGCGGCGCAGCGCGCCGCCCTGCAGCGCGCCGTGGAAAGCGGCCAACCGGCCGTCACCGCCCCACTCCAACTCGTCCAGCAGGCCGGCAGCCAGGCCGGGATCCAGATCCTGCTGCCGGTCTACCGGGTTGGCGCGCCCACTGCCACGGTCGAGCAGCGCCGCGCCGGCCTGGCCGGCCTGGCGCTGGGCGTCTACCGCATGGACACCCTGGTGCAGCAGGCGCTGAAGAAAATCCACCACGACGATTTTCAGATCTACCTGTTCGATGCCACCGGTCCACAGCCGCCCAGTCTGCTGGCGTTTGCTTCGCTGGCCGGCGAGCAGCGCCCGGGAGACCAGGCTCTGACTGCCGGCAGCGCACCCGCTGCGGACGCGCTGCTGCGCCAGGGCGCGCAGCGCGCCGCACTGGAGATCGGCGGGCGCAGCTGGCTGGTAGTGGTGCGCGCCGGGTCCAATTACCGGGCCGGGCAGCACCACCTGGCGGCCTGGGCCACCCTGCTGCTGGGGTTGACCTTCGCCGGGTGGTTCCTGCGCTACATCGCCGCCCGCCAACGCACCGAAGCCGCCCTGGCCCGCTCGGAG
>JBJSYW010000427.1:0-2665 GCA_046089985.1 Chloroflexota bacterium | reverse complement strand
ACCTGCGGCGCGGCGATCAGCACCTCGCCCACCTGCCCGGGCTGCAGCATGCGCTCGCCGGTCTCCAGGTCCACAATGCGCACGTCCACATCCGGCAGCGGCACACCGGTGGAGCCTTCTTTGTACGCGCCCTGGATCGGGCAGATCACCGCCGCCAGCACCGTTTCGGTCATGGCGTAGGCTTCCAGCAGCCGCCCGCCGGTCAGGGCTTCGAAATCGCGCTTCAGTTCGGCCAGCATCGGCGCGGCGGCCGAATAGCACACCTTAATCGACTTAAAGTCCACCTTGCCCGCCTTCACCAGCGGGTGGTTCAGCAGCGCGGTGAACAGCGTGGGCACGCCGTGCAGCATCGCCGGGCGCTCCTTGTTCAACGTGTGCACCAGGTCGGTGATATCGCGCGGGTTGGGCACAATCACGATCGGCCAGTGGGCCAGCAGCGAGGTGTTCATGCCCATGTTGCCGTACACGTGGAAAGCCGGCATCACTCCGGTCAGGCGGTCTTCCCACTCGACCATGATCGTGCCGGCATAGGCGCGCAGCTGCATGGCCGAAATTACCAGCGAGCGGTGCAGCGCCAGCACTGCCTTGGGGTAGCCGGTGGTGCCGCCGCTGAACAGCAGCACCGCCGGGTCGCTGGGGGCCGGGCAGAGCGGGGCGCTTTGCCCGGCGTGCCGGCGCAGCAGCTCGTCCATCGCCACATCGCCCGGCTGGAGCGTGATGCGGTAGCCTTCCTTTTTCTCTTTCAGCAGCGTGAACAGCAGGCGCAGCCCGGTGGGCAGGAAGTCTTTGATGTGCGTGGTGATCACGCGCCGGATGCCGGTGCGGGCCTGGATGGCCTTGACCTTGGCGTAGAACGGGTTCAGCACCAGCACCGTCTGGGCCTGGCACTCCTGCACGGCGTGCTCCAGCTCCCACTCGGTGAACAGCGGATTGACCGGGCATACCACCACCCCGGCTTTCCAGGCCCCCAGATGGGCGATCACCACCTGCGGGCAGTTGGGCAAGAGCAGCATCAGCCGCTCGCCGGGCTTCACACCCAGCTCCGCCAGCGCCGCCCCAAAAGCGTCGCTCAGCCGGTCCAGCTCGGCGTAAGACATGCGCCGGCCCTTGAACAGCAGCGCCAGTGCATCCGGGCGCTGCGCCACGGTCTGGCGCAGGCTGTCGACCAGCGTGATCTCGGGATAGGGCTGCAGGCTGTGCGGCAAACCGGGGTCGTAGGAGGCGTACCAGGGTTTTTCATTCATATTGTATTGACCTTCCTCGCATTTTACCTTGATAATGAGGATATGAATTATCCGCCCATTATACGCTACTTCCCTGCGCTGCGCCGCTAAGCAGGGGGTTAAATAAATCCACTGATTGCGCTTCCACCGCCTTTCGAGTATGATTTATAAAACAGCCAACTCGGGAGAAAAAATATGGCCGATCACACCCCCTACCCGGAACCCCAGGAGCCGTCGGTTGCGTTTCTGCTGGCCGAATACCAGCTGCTGCGCGAGCGCTTCATCAGCCTGCAGCAGGAGCGCGTGCAGCGCTTGAATTTCTTCATCGCCCTGACCCTGGCGTGCCTGGGCGTGGTGCTGTACCTGGGTGGGACCACCCGCATGCGCCCCGACATCTTCCTGCTGCTGGTGCAGGTGGCGCTGCTGCTGCTGGCCGCGGTGGGCGCCGACCTGGTGATGTTTCTGGTGATGCGCGAGCGCGTGATCGACCGGGTGGAGCGCGGCATGGCGCGCATCCGCCATTACTTCGTGGAGCGCGACCCGGGCTTGGCGCGCTATGTGATCCTGGCGACCAGCGATGAATCGACCCTGCACGTGCGCAACCTGAAGGTGATGGGGCTGCAGCGCGCCGCCCAGGTGGTGCAGGGCATCACCGTGGCGCTGGCAGCCACGCTGCTGGCCTACCTGCTCAACACGCCGCTGTACCTGTCGATGGGGGTGGGGGCGGTGGCGTTCGTGGTGGATTACCTGGCGCTGGAGAGCTACACCCGCGAGACGCTCAAGCAGGCCGCCGCCCAGGCGCAGCGCGAGGCCAACTTCCCGCCGGCCGAAAAGCCCGCCTGACAATTGGGCCAGACGACCGGGGTGCCTGGGTGGAAGCCGCCTGGCAGACCGGCGCGGGCGGGCAAGGCGGAATTATTCCCAGGCCGCGCCCGTTTCAATCCACGCTCCCCGGGTGGGGAGCGACATTCAAGGCTCCTGGGCCTTCCTAGACGCTCATAGTTTCAATCCACGCTCCCCGGGTGGGGAGCGACGACGGTGATTGGTTCTGTCAAACCCACTACCATGTTTCAATCCACGCTCCCCGGGTGGGGAGCGACCCGAGACGTAATAGCCGGCTGCATTTGGCTGATTGTTTCAATCCACGCTCCAAGGGTGGGGAGCGACGTGCAGCGCATCCGCCGCGAGTGGGCGGAATTACGGTTGCAATCCACGCTCCCAGGGTGGGGAGCGACGAGGAGCCGCTGCTGATGGCGCAGGCCAAGGACGTTTCAATCCACGCTCCCCGGGTGGGGAGCGACTCAATTCCGCAACCGCACTCATAACACGTGTACTGTTTCAATCCACGCTCCCCGGGTGGGGAGCGACCTGACAGGAACGCAGCGCCGGAATATAATCGAAGGTTTCAATCCACGCTCCCCGGGTGGGGAGCGACCCAGTAA
>JBJSYW010000426.1:0-3377 GCA_046089985.1 Chloroflexota bacterium | reverse complement strand
GACCGCAGCTGCTCCTCCTCTTCCACCCCGGAGAAGACCATGCCGAACATTTCCTGCTGGGACAGACCGGAGAAAATCTTCTGGATGAACTCGTCGTTCTTCTGGCGGGTCCAATCCTGGTAGCGCTGGTTGGGCAGGATGTAGCGCCCCAGGTTGGTCCAGGTCTGCACGTCCATGTCCACCCCGGTGTGGAACTGCTTCGCGCGCACATCGTAGAACAGCTCGTCCGGGCCGGCGTACTCGCCGTGGGTCTCTTTCTTCCAGGAGCCCTGCTGGATGGCGAAGGCGGTCCCCTGGGGGGCGTCCGGGAAGACGTCCTGGATGCGGTCCACCACCCGGGCGTGGCCCTTCCACTGCCCCAACGCGCCCTGCAGGGTGGTCTCGAAGCGGCCCTGCCTGCGGTAGGCCTGCTGCAGATGCTCCGGTTTGCCGGCCAGCATGCTCTCAAAGGTCGGGCGGCTGACCAGCATGTAGGCGTCCCAGTCGCTGTCCTGGCCGGGGAAATGGTAGATCGGGTGCTGCTCGGTGCTCAGCGTGCCGAAGGCGTAGGAGGTGCGCAGGTAGCGGCTGATGCGCTTCTGGCCTTTGGCGTTCCAGCGGTCGATGCCCAGGTTGACCAGCTGCAGCGCTTCGTCCTGCGGGACCAGGCGCTCTGCGCCGTGCTCGCCCCGCTCCCAGATGCTGACGATGCTGGTGCCGGTCGGGCGCACAAAGGCGAACGAAGCGCCATCCAGCTGCTCGTTGGAGCCGCCGCTCAGCGCGCCGGGGGCATCCTCGGCGCTGTAGGATTCGAGCATCCAGCGGTACCTGCGCGCGTCCAGGCCGGACAGGCCGGGGAAGTGGTCCCAGCCGCGCAGGTACTCTTCCTGGTAGACCGGGCCGCCCTGCGGGTCGCGCCCGACCAGCCCGCGGTAGATGCCGGTCTGGTAGGACGGCTGGCCCGGCTCTGGCTGGCTGTCTTTACGCCGGTGCGAGTAAAAGGATTTCGTGTTCGCCATGCACCCTCCGGGGAAAATGCAGGAGCGGCCGGGAGGCTAGCCGCTCCTGCCGGTCAGGGAGGCCCACAGCTTCTGCGTGCCCTGCTCCGTGCTGGCGCGTTCCTGGATCCCTTCCAGGATCCAGCGCTTCACGTAGCGGCTGTAGAAGTATGGCTCCCGGATCGCATCGGAAAACAGCGGGCGCTGGCTGCGCTCCGCCTGCAGGGTCAGATCGATCAGGATGTCCAGGACCGCGTCGCCTCCCAGGCCGGACTGCAGGTAGTCCTTGACGTAGTCCTCCAGCGCCGCTAGGAGGTCACTGCGACTGAGGCGTCTTCCGTCGTCTCCGGGTCGGACTTCTGGGGCCGCGGCGGACCCCAGAGAGGGTTTACTTCACCCAGGGCCACCCACAGCTCGCTCAGCATATCCATCGGCATCTGGTTCAGCAGTTCTTCGAACTGGGTCAGCTTGCCGCCCTCGTCCAGCCCGGCCCCGGGGATGTTGGTGCGCACCGAGCACAGCGCGATCTGCTTGACCGCCATATCCAGCCAGCCGGGCTTCAGGTCTTTCTTGCTCTCCTTCTGCAGCCAGCGCTGGACGTCCAGCTCATCCGCCACCGAAGCCGGGCGGAACTCCCAGAACCAGTCCGGCTCCTGCTCAAAGCAGTGCCGGACGTTGTCTACCACAGCGTACTTTCCGAACAACATACCTGCCTCCCGTTGTCTACAAAGCCTGCGCCGCGGCTAGGGCGCGACGAAGGCATAACCGGCGCAGCGGTTCACCAGCGTGATGGTGACCGGGTCAAAGGTGGGGTCCGGGCTGGCCATGAAGGTGCCGGTCAGCTGGGCGGTGATCTGGCGCTGAGCGCGCGTGCCGACCGGGGCCATCGCCCAGGCCATGTTGGCCTGGTCCCCGGCCAGACCGTTGCCGGCCACCCGGAAAGCGTACGGGCGCGCGTCGCGCGTGTCGGTCGAGAGCCGCACTGCGGCCGCGTCCTGGTCGGACTTCATCTCGAACAGCAGGCGCGCGTCGCGCAGGATCTCGGCCGCCCACTGGCTGCCCAGCCCGGGGTCGTACATCATCTTGCGGTACAGCGCCTCGTCGGGCAGCTTGACGATCAGGTTGATCCCGAATGAGCGGTTGACGATCTCCAGCCCTTCCGGGAAGTATGACCCGACCACGTACTGCTCGTCCAGCGGGATGGCCGATGCGGCGGCGAACGAACCGCCCAGGACGGATAGGCCGGCGCTCCCGTCGATCTTGATCTTCTCGCCCACCGAGGTGATGAACTGCGGGCCGCTGTCCACGTGCGCCAGCCCATCCCAGGTCGATGCGTCGACCGGGCTGGGCTCGCCGCCGATCAGCGACGTGGTGGCGTTCATAAAACCGGGGGCGCGGAACTCCAGCCCCAGCATGTTGATGCGCACGTCCTTGAACTGCTCCCCAAAGCTGGCGTTCTTGCCGATCGCCAGCTGCGAGCGCACCGTCCAGAACGGCGCGGCGAACATATCCGCCGGGTTGAGCTTGAAGGTGTGGGTGTAGGAGCCGTCGTAGAACCCGATATCGACGCTGACCCCGGCCGCCGTGGGCAGGACGATCTGGCTGATGGCGCTGAAGGACTTCGCCCCGGTCACCGGGGCGGCGCCGTTCAGGGCCAGCGTGTCGGTCACGCCGGCCGCTCCGTCCACCGTGCCGGTCACGATCAGGTCGCCGGCCGCCGCCGCGCTGGCGCTGGCGGTGATGCGCACCGCTGCGGTCGGCTGGCCGAGCAGCGCCGCCGCCAGTACGGTCGAGCCGTCCAGGGCGTGCGCCTTCAGGAGCGCGTCCGGGCGCAGGTTGGGGGCGGTCACGGCGCTGCCGGTCACGCCGTACAGGAACATCCCCAGCGTGTCGGGGCGCGGGATCAGGTTGACCGCCCCGCCCGAGTTCACCGCGACCTTGACGACGTTGCGCAGCAGCGCCCCGCCGCCCACTTCCGGGTCCAGCGGCAGGATCACGTTATTGGGGGCCACCTGGGCCTCCCGGTACAGCAGGTACTTGAACTGGTCGTCCCGGGTCTCCGCCGCGCCTTCCGCGCTCTGGATCGCCAGGCCCAGCAGACTTCCTTCAGCAGCCGTCATGGGATACTCCTTTGCTGGTTATGGGCTGCGCGCGGTGCGCTCGTCGCTCTACTCGCTACGTCCCGCTGGTGGTCCACAGGCTGAAGCGGATCTTGATCCTGAAGTCGTAGCTGTCCGGCGGGCCGCCGGCCTCGATCATCTCGCCCTGCGTGTCGCCGCCGCTGATGCGCTTCGAGACGTACTCACCATCGGCGCGCAGGTCCGAGAACGGGATGCGCGGCAGCAGGTGCTCGATGCGGGTGCGCACCGCCGAAGCCGCCCGGCGCGCGTCGCGCTCATC
>JBJSYW010000425.1:0-7591 GCA_046089985.1 Chloroflexota bacterium | reverse complement strand
TTACGTGATCGGCTGGCAGCTGGGCGCCCCGTTGGACGCGGCCCTGACCTGGCCCGAGCGCATGCTGGGGCTGCTGCGCCGCCTCGGGCTGATCCTCTACCAGTTAATCAACCGCCAGACCGTGCTCGACTCGCTGCTGTTTGTGGTCTTGATGTGCCTGCTGTTCTGGGTGCTGGCGGTCTATGGCGGGTTTGCGCTGGCCCGGCATGGCGACGCCTGGCGCGCAGCCGTGCCGGCTGGGCTGGCGTTGTTTGTGATTCAATTCTACGACCCGTTGGTGGCGCGCCGCACCTGGTACCTGGCGTTCTACATCTTCTTCATGCTGCTGTTGGTCGCGCGCATGGCCTTCGTGCAGCAGCACGCCCGCTGGAAGACCACCCGCACCTCGCTCCCGCCGCACCTGAGCCTGGATTTCATCCGGTTTGCGATGCTGTTCGCAGCCGTGATCGTGATCCTGGCCTGGACCGCCCCGGCGATGGCCAATGCCCTGCCGGCTGCGGCGCGCCTGTGGCGCCCGGTGAAAGACAGCTGGGACAGCGCCATGGAAGACTTCAATTACGCCTTTGCGTCGCTGCGCTCCAGCCAGCCGGTCTACAGCCCGGTGTACGGCAGCAGCGCCGTGCTGGGCACAGGCGTACAGTTGAGCGACACTCAGATCTTCGTGGCCCGCGCCCCCACCGACCCTCCGCCCGGAGCGCGCTTCTACTGGCGCGCCCGCACCTTTGACGAATACCAGGACGGGCAGTGGTTCAGCAATATCGACACCAACTATTCCTACGACCCGAACAGCCCCGACCTGCCGCTGGCCCCGGGGGTGGGCCGCTGGCGGGCCGAGTTCGAAATCACCAGCGCCGTGCACATGGGCACGCTGTTCACCCCGCCTCAACCGCTGTGGGTGGACCGGGCAGGACAGGTGCAGTACGCCAGAGACCCGGACGGCACGCTGGACATCGCTTCGTTCATCTCCTCCCCAGCCGTAGCCCCGGGCGAGATCTACCACGTAGGCTCGTCGCTCTCCGCGCCGACAATCCAGCAGATGCGCCAGGCCGGGCAGCAGTACCCGGAACACATCACCGCCCGCTACCTGCAGCTGCCCGAGACGATCACGCCGCGCACCCGCCAGCTGGCCGAGCAGATCACCGCCGGGCTGGAAACGCCCTACGAGAAGGTGCTCGCCGTTACGCGCTACCTGCGCCAGAACATGACCTACGTACAGCAGATTGAGGCGCAGAAACCGGAAGGCCAGGAGGCAGTGGACTGGTTCCTGTTCGACCTGAAACAGGGTTTCTGCAACTACTACTCGACCGCCGAGATCGTGCTGCTGCGGGCGGTGGGCATCCCTGCGCGCTGGTCCGTTGGCTATGCGCAAGGCGAGCTGCTCACCGATGACACCCTGCGCAACAACGACCGCCTGTCCTATCTGGTGCGCCAGAAAGACGCCCATGCCTGGCCCGAAGTCTACTTCCCCGGCATCGGCTGGGTCGAGTTCGAACCCACCGCCGCTCAGCCCGATATTCTGCGCCTGGAGACCGACCGCCTGGACAGCACCACCCCGCTGATAGACCCCAACCCGCGCGATGAGCAGGGCGACCTGCCGCTGGACGAGCGCGCCGGCTACGCCGGCGCCCCGGGGCAGGCGGAGCAAAACCGGGTGAACGTGGTATACTCGATCGCAGCAGTACTTGCCGGACTGATCCTGCTGGCGCTGGCTGTGCTGCGCCTGCTGCCGCGCTTCGGTTACCCGGCGGCGCCCGTTTTGCTGGAACGCGCTCTACAGCGCAGCGGGCTGCAGCCGCCAGAAGTGGTGCGGCGCCTGGCGCGCAAGGCCAACCAGGCCCCTCCCCCGGCCAGGCTGAAACCGCTGCCCGTCATCCTCGAGACCATCCTGCTGAAGCTCGGCCTGCGACCGCCGCAGTTCATCCGAGTCTGGTCACGCCAGGCTCAACTGCCGCCGATCGCCCGAGCTTACAGCGAGATCAATCGTTCCCTGCAGCGGGTGGGCCAACCCCCGGCAGCACACGACACCCCCGCCGAACGGGCGCACAGCCTGGGAAGCCAGGTGCCCGCGGCGCTGCAGCCGGCCCAACAGCTGGTGCGGGAATACGAGATCGCCACCTTCAGCCGGCTCCCCGCCGACCTGGAGATTGCCCGGCAGTCCGCCCAAGTGCTGCGCAGACTGTCGCTGCGCGCCGCAGCCGAGCGCTGGCTCGCTCGCTTCCAGGCGCCCAAAGACCGCAATCTCCAACCCCGGCGAAGAGGTGGCTGAAAAAACCATGGCTGTTACAACCGAGCGACAATCCGCCCTGACCGACGTGATCCAGGCGATCAATTCCTCGCTGGACCTGGACGAAGTGCTGCGCATTGTGATGGACAATATCATCCGCCTGGCAAAAGCCGAGCGCGGTTTCCTGATGCTGCGCGACGACCAGGGGGAGTTTGTTACCCGCATCGCCCGCAACATGGAGCAGGAATCGCTCAGCCAGTCCGATTTCGCCCTCAGCCGCACCGTGATCAAGCGCGTGGTGACCGAGGGCCAGCCGGTGCTGACCACCAACGCCCAGGATGACCCACGCTTCGGCAGCCAGGAATCGATCATCATTTACAACCTGCGCTCGATCCTATGCGTTCCGCTGAAGGTCAAGGGGGAGCTGACCGGGGTGATCTACGTCGACAACCGCATCCACACCGGGATCTTCATGGAAGCCGAGCGCGAACTGCTGATGACCTTCGCCAACCACGCCGCAGTGGCGCTGGAGAATGCGCGCCTGTTCGAATCGGTGCGCCGCACGCTGGCCGAGGTGACCGAGCTGAAAAACCTGATGGACAACGTCTTTGCTTCCATCGCCAGCGGGGTGATCACCACCGA
Source organism: Chloroflexota bacterium (assembly GCA_046089985.1). Classification (GTDB taxonomy): domain Bacteria; phylum Chloroflexota; class Anaerolineae; order Anaerolineales; family UBA4823; genus RBG-16-57-11. The sequence continues at coordinate 4,725 of JBJSYW010000425.1, read as the reverse complement.
CCTGGAGCACCGCATCCTGCTGTGCAACCGGGCGGCCGAGATCATCCTGGGCCGGGCGGGCCAGCCGGTGGTGGGCGAGACGCTGGACGATGTGCTGCCGCCGGCGATGGGCGAGCAGGCACGCGAAATCTTCGACGACATCGGCGAAGTGGGCCAGACCGACCGCTCAATCGTCGGGCGCGAAGTCAGCTTCGACCTGCCGCCGCGCGGGTTGGTATCGCTCAGCCTGAACCTCTCGCCGCTGAAAGACGCCCTCCTTGCCACCCAGGGGGTGGCAATCGTGGTGGATGACCTGACTGAGAAGAAGCGCCTCGAGGCGCAGCAGCGCATGTTCGAGCGCATGGTCTCACCGGCGGTGATCAAGCAGCTCGACCCGAACCAGCTGCAGTTGGGCGGCAAGCGCACCCAGATCACCGGCCTGTTCGCCGATATCCGCGGCTTCACCCGCTTCAGCGAGCGGGTGGATCCGGAAATGCTGGTGGCGATCCTGAACCGCTACCTGGCGGCGGCGGCTGAAGCGGTGCTGTCGCAAGAAGGCACGATCGATAAGTTCATGGGCGACGCGGTGATGGCCTGGTTCAACGCCCCAATCCCGCAGCCCGACCACACCCTGCGAGCAGTGCGGGCGGCGCTGGGCATCCGCGCCGCCGTGCAGCGCCTGACCTATGAGATCCCGCCCGAGCACCAGTTGTCGTTCGGGGCGGGGATCAACTTTGGCGAGGCGGTGCTGGGGTTGGTTGGCAACGAGAAGCGCATGGAGTACACCGCCATTGGCGACAGCGTCAACACCGCCAAGCGCATCCAGGAAAACTCATCGCCCAACCAGATTCTGATCAGCGAATCGGCCTACCACTTCGTTGAAGGGCGGGTGATCGCCCGCCCGGTCGAGGCGGTGCAGGCCAAAGGCAAGCGCGAGCCGGTCAAAGTCTACGAGATCATCGGCCTGAAACCGTAGCCCGCCGGGCCGGGCATGCCCGCCCGGCAGACCCAGCCCACCCGGCTAGCCAACCAGTTCGTTATACTTGTTGGCGAACAGGGCCGGAGCGCCGCCGGTGTGCCAGAACAGCACCGTAGAGCCGGCGGGGAAAAAGCCGCGCCGGGCCAGGTCGAGCAGGCCGCCCGCCGCCCGCCCGGTATACACCGGGTCAAGCAGGATGCCCTCCAGCCGGCCGAACAGGCCAACCGCCTCGCGCTCGGTTTCGCCCAGTACGCCGTAGCCGCCGCCCAGGTAATCGCAGTTGGCCAGGATATCCGCCGCGACAAAGGATTGGCGCTCGCCCAGCAGATCGGCGGCCTGCCCGGCAAGCTGCGCCACATGGGCGGTCAGCTTGTCGTGCGGTTCATCGATGCTGATGCCCAACACCTTGCCGGTGTAGCCAAACAGGCGCGCCCCCAGCGCCAGCCCGGCGTGCGTGCCGCCGGACGAGGAAGCGAAGACCATCCAGTCAGCCTGCACACCCTGGGCCAGGGCTTCCTGCATGGCGTAGACATAGCCGGCCGCGCCGGTGGGGCTGGAGCCGCCGTAGGGGATCAGGTACGGGCGCTCACCGGCCTCCCAGCTGGCCTGGAAAACCGCCTGCAGGGCAGCGTCACGCTGCGGGCGGGTGGTCCAGATCACCTCGGCGCCCAACAGGTGGTCGAGCAGCAGGTTGCCATCCGGGGGCTGACCGGGCGCAGGGGGTTGGTCGGTGGGCTGGGGCGGGTACAGCACCAGCTTGCAGGGGAAACCGTAGCGAGCGGCGGCGGCGGCGGTCTGGCGGCAGTGGTTGGATTGCGCCGCCCCGGCCGAGATCAACGTGCGCGCCCCGTTGGCCTGCGCTTCGGCCACCAGGAACTCCAGCTTGCGGGTCTTGTTGCCGCCCAGCGCCAGGCCGGTCTGGTCGTCGCGCTTGATCAGCAGGTTCACCCCACCCAGCGCGGCGCTCAGGCGCGGCAGCGGCTCGATCGGGGTGGGCAGGTGGGCAAATCGCAGGCGTGGGATGGCTTTCATCGGCTTCCTCCGGGACAAAACTTTTGATTTTTATCGCTTGCACGGGCCGCCGCAGCGGGTCGACCCGGCGGATCGGTTCAAGACAGCGCCGTACGCTGCACCCGGGCGCGGCCGCGCGAGCGCATCAGGTCCAGCAGGCGCGGCAGCAGGCGGGTGTACAGCGGATAGATCAGCGGGCGGGTGGGCAGATCCCAGGCGCCCAGGCCGCGGTAGACCTGCGCCCCCAGGCCGAGTTTGAAGCGGTAGACGCCCCACAGCGAGTCGCTTTCGTCGAACACGTCCGGCGCGCCCCACAGGTCATACACCGTGCAGCCGGCTGCCTGAGCGCGCAGCACTGCCTGCCACTGCAGCAGGTGGTTGGGCATCTTCTCGCGATGGGCCGGGCGCGACATGCCGTACATATAAATCGCCCGCCCGGCAAAACGGAAGATCACCACCCCCGCCACCGGTTCGCCTTCCACCTCGGCCAGCAGCGCTTCGGCCATCCCTGCCTGGTACATCAGCTGCCACAGTCGCAGGTAGTAGGCTTCCTCGCGGATCACGAAGCCATCCCGGGCGGCGGTCTCGGCGTACATGTGGTAGAGCAGCGCGAAATCGGCCGGCTCGGCCGGGCGCACGGTTACGCCCTTGCGCTCCGCCAGGCGCAGGTTATAGCGCGCCTTCTGGTGCATGCCGGCCAGCAGCGCTTCCGGCGGTTGGGCCAGGTCAAGCAGCATGGTGTTGCGAAACTGGATCTGCTCGTCTGAAAGGCGCCAGCCGGCAGCGAGCAGATCGGCCAGCACATGCCCGCCAAGCGGGTCATCAAAAGCGCCCGGCTCATCGGGCGCGCCGGCGCCCAGGCGCACATCCGGATCAATCTTGATGAAAATGCCGCCCTGGCGTTTGGCCAGCCCAGCCAGGTCTGCCAGCACCCGGCGTCGCAGCCGCTCATCGGACCAGTCCAGCAGCGGGCCTTTGGGCGCGTAGAGCACGCTCAGGCGCGCCCCCAGGCCGGGCAGCGGGATGCGCCGCTGCAGCACCATCGCTGCCGCCTGCGGCTGCCCATCCGGCCCGCGCCACACCTGCGGCAGCATCTGCCAGCCCACCGGGGCTTTGAACTGCGCCCACTGCCAGGTCTGCAGGATGTGTGCCCCGGGCAGTACCGCGATCAGCGCGTTCCAGGAAGCCGCGTCAAAGTCTGCCATTGCTCACTGCCCCGGGCGGTAGCGCACGTACAGGCTGTAGGCACGGTACAGCAGTGGGTTATAGACCCGGTCCCACGGGCCGCAGGCGCGCTCCAGAGCGCCGCCAAAACCGCGCTTGAAGCGATAGACGCCCCACAACCCGCCGCTGCGCTCCAAAAAACCGGCCTCCAGCGCCTGCTCGTCGGCGTCCGGCACACCCCACAGATCGTAGGAGCTGCAGCCGCGGGCGCGCGCCCAGCGCATCGCCTCCCACTGCAGCAGATAGGTGGGCATGCGCTCACGGTGCTCGTCGGTAGATGCGCCGTAGAAATACCAGGCTCGCGCACCGCGGGCGAAGACCATCACCGCCGCCACCGGTTGGCCCTGGTACTCGGCAAACAACAGATCGCAGGCGCCCTGCGGGTGGAACAGGTCGTAGGCTTTCTGGTAATAGGCCAGGCTGTGCACCCCGAAGGCATCCCGGTCGCCGGTGACCCGCATCATGCGGTGGAAAGCATCCAGGTCTGCGCTGGGGCGGACGACAATTTCCTTCTTCAGCGCCAGGCGGATGTTGTAGCGCGTTTTCTGCTTCATGCGCCCCAAAACCTGCTCTTCGCTGCCGCTCAGGTCGATCACCAGCGTGCGTGAAGGCTGGATGTCTTCGTCGCTAACCTGGAAGCCCTGCGGCGGATGGCAGTCTTCCTCGCCGCCCTGCTCCCAGGTATCCGGCTCGACCTTCAGGAAGATCGCCCGCCGGCGGCGGCACAGCCGGTCAACTTCCGCCCACAGGCGCGCATCATCGCCCGGGCTGCCCACCGGGCCTTTCGGGATATAGGCCACCGTCAGCCCCAGCGGCAGGCGGCGCAGCAGCACCTGCGCCCCCGCCGTTGCGGGCTGCGAGTTGGCGGCAGGTGCGGCCAGGTAGACTGGCTGCCAGCCAAAACCGGCCTTCAGCTCACCCCAGGCAGGGGTCTGCAGCAGGTGGGCTTCCGGGTAGCGCGAGAGAAATGCCGCCCATTCGGCGGCGGAGATCTCGGGCATGCTTCAGACCACCGCGGTGATATCGGGCGGCGGGGCGCAGCGCACCGCTGCCTGCGGGATGCAGGTGTCCAGGATGTCGATGATGGCGGCGGTTTCGCCTTCGCGGCCCAGGTGGATCAACTCCTCCACCGCCTGCGCCAGAGCGCTGCCCGACATGACATCCTCGCCCGCCAGCAGGACGATATCCGGGTGGTTGGTCGGCTCGTACTGCGCCCACTTGTCCCACAGCTCTTCGCTAAGCTTCTCACCCGGACGGATGCCGGTGAAAACGATCTCGATATCGCGGCCCGGCTCCAACCCCGACAGGCGGATCAGGTCCTCGGTCAGATCGACGATGCGGATCTGCTCGCCCATGTTCAGCACAAACACCTCGCCGCCCTTGCCCATCGCGGAGGCCTGCAGCACCAGGTGCACCGCCTCGGGGATGGTCATGAAATAGCGCTTCATGTCCGGGTGGGTGACGGTCACCGGCCCGCCGTGGGCGATCTGGTTCTTGAAGATCGGGATCACGCTGCCGCGGCTGCCCAGCAC
>JBJSYW010000424.1:0-7167 GCA_046089985.1 Chloroflexota bacterium | reverse complement strand
GTTTTCGAAGCTGACTCCCAAGATCAGGACCGGCCTGCATTGGCTGCAGATCCTGGCGCTGGTGCTGGCAGCCGCCGCCCCGGCGGCCGCCCCGGCTCGCGCGGCAGGCGAGGCGTCAATTCTAGTCAACCTGGACGTCGGGCAGATAACCGGCGCAGGTTGGCCGGCCGAGACGCCGGTCGAGATCATCATCATCGATCCGGAGAACCCGGATCCGCCGCTGTACACCGCCCAGGCGCAGAGCGGGCCGGACGGCTCGACTGTGTTTTACCCAGACAGCGGCGTATGGCCCGGGCTGCAAGTGACGCTCACCGGCAGCGGCATTTCCAAAGACCTGCTGGTGCAGGATGCGCGCTTCAATGAGGGGCGCTACTCCGATGACCGGGTCTGGGGCAAGTACATGCAGCCGGGCGCCCTGGTGCAGGTCAGCTATTGGGACGATCTGAACCAGGCGCTCATCTCCCTCAGCGCCGCCGCCGATGAGAATGGCGACTGGGAGGTGGATTTCTCGCCGCCCGGGGCAGACCTGCTGCTGGACCTGACCCCCGGCATGCCGCTGGAAGTCACCGTGTTCGATACAGACGGCGATGCAGCCAGGCAAACGAACCAGGTCAACCTGCCCTACCTGGTGGTCCGACCGGATAACAACGGTGGGCTGGTGCGCAACTTTGACATGGGACAAATCGTGACGATCAGCGTCGATGACCCGGCCAACGGCACAGGTGTGGACGCCGGCGTACAGGTGGTGCAGACTCAGCACCAGCGCAACCCCTTCATCCGGCGCACGTTCTTCTATGTGGGCGACCAGGTCTACCTGACCTCCGGGATGCGGGTGAGCGCCAGCGACGGCCTGGTGGACCTGGCCATCGACCTGCCGGACGCCGGGCTGGCTACGCGCGATTACGAGGGCGATCTCATCACCGGCTGGGGGCCGCCGGGCAAGGAGTTATACCTGGAGGTCGGGGTGGAAGTGGGGGACGAGTACCCCTGGACCTGGCGCAACCCGGTCGCGGACGAACAGGGGCAGTGGGTAGCCGATTTCAACGGCGATGACCCGGCCAGCGGCGGCGCAGACCTGGATCTGATGCCCGTCGATGATGGCGTGCTGCTGTACCAGGGCGACCAGGCGATGGCGCAGGCGCAGTGGCTGTGGCCCGATCACCAGTACGAGGCGGCCCTGCACAGCCTGACTGTATATCCGAACGAGAACCGGGTGTGCGGCTCCGGCTGGGATTACATGACCGAGGCCACCCTCTCGATCTACGACCCGCAGGCCATTGCTACCTATACCGAGAGTCGGCTCATAGATATCGATCCAGACTACCCCGACCTGACCCAGGTATGCTTCGATACAACCAACAGCTTCCCGCTGCGGCCCGGCTTCCAGATCACCCTGGAAAGCGGCGGTGTGCAGCGCCAGGCGACAGTCGAGGCGGTGGCAGTGGAAAGCGCCGACCCGCAGAGCGGCGTGGTCTCCGGCTGGGGCCGCCCAAACCTGGAAGTGCAGGTGCAGGCATCCTGCGCCGGGGGGTTCGTTGACCGTTTCGTGCGCGCCGGTCCAGATGGGTACTGGACAGCGGATTTCGCCCACCCCGGCCGGTTCTTTGACGAGCAGAACAGCCTCCAGTTCGCCGGCGGGTGTACGTTCTATGCCACCCTGCAAGACAGCGATCGCGACCAGCTGATCTCCGAGGTCTCCTTCGACTTCCCTGCGCCGGTTAAGCCGTGGATCGTGGTGTTTGGCGAGCGAAGCGTCGTGCGCGGGCGCGGCTTCGTCCCGGGGATACCGGTGACGCTGCAAGTCGACGACCCGGAAACGCCGCAGTCGCCCGATTACGAGGCCGGCGCAGCGCCGTTCCTGCAATCGGGCGACCCGATCTCTTATGTCACCTTCCGGCTGCTAAATGAAGCGATCGCGCCGCTGCAGCCGGGGATGACCGTTCGGATGCAGCAGGGCAGCCTGCTGCGAGAGTACACGCTGCAGTATGTTGAGATCAGCTCGGTGGATGAAGCCGAGGATACCGTCACCGGTCGCACCGACCCGGGGGAATATGTGCAGGTCACGGTGGAAACGCTGGACGGCGGCTACTGGACGCGCGAGCTGAACGGCAGCCTCGAGGACGGTCTGTGGACTGCGGACTTCTCGGTCTCGCCATATCCGGAGGAGCCGAAAATTGATATCCGGGCCGGGGCAACGATCACCGCCTGGCGTTTCGATCCGGACGGCGACCGGATGCGTTGGAACGTGTATTTACCGATGGCGCCCACCCTGACCGCCAACCTGTCTGCCGACCAGGTGACCAGTTCAGGATGGTACCAGGATACAACCGTGACGCTGACCGTGGGCGAGCCACAGGCGCCCCCCGAAGCACAGGCCGTGCAGGAGGCGACCGCAGGCAGCAGCGGCGGCGGGGCCGACCCGCAGGTCTCGTACGCGTTTGACTTCGCGCTGGCGCCAGGCATGCAGCTCTCGCTCACCGACGGCGACGAAGTCAAAGACGCGTCCGTCGCTGCGCTGGCCCTCAGCCAGGTCGACTTCCAGGCGGATAAGTTGTTCGGGCAGGCAGAGCCGGGGGCGCTGCTGCAGGTAACCGTCATCGATTGGGATACCGGTCAACCGGCTGTACGCAACGCCACCGCCGGCCCAGACGGCGCGTGGGCAGTCGACTTCAGCCTTCCCGGTGATGGACCGGGGGAGGCGCTGCTGTCAAACCTGCAGGATCAGCAGAGCGGTACGGCCTGTGTGCTTCAAGGCGGTGGCGTGCAAACCTGCATCGACCTGTGGCTGCGCCAACCGTTCGTGATGGCCTACCTATCCAATAACACCGTGCGCGCTTTCAACTGGACCGTGGGGACCGAACTGCTGCTCACCATCGAAGATCCAGCCAACCCGGGCTGGATCTACCAGCAAACCCAGACCATGACCAACCGGCCCGGCGACCCCGGGGGCCGCATGACCAGCTTTGGCCTGGCCCAGGACCTGGTGTTGAAACCGGGGATGATCGTACGGGTGACCGGCGGTGGGATCGAAGTCGCCACGGTGGTCCAGGATGTGGCCATCACCTGGATCGACGCAGACACCGACGTGGTGGAGGGCCGCGCGCCCGCCGGGCAGGTGGTCGAGGTGAGTTTCTTCGATATGCAGCGCTGCCCGGATGCCTACCGCATCGTCACCGCCGGTCCAACTGGCGCATGGCAGGCAAATTTCATGCAGCCGCCGCAGGGCCCGGATGACAGCGGCGCGTGCGACCTGATCCCGGAAAGCTCCGGCACAGCCTCGGTCTCACCCGATGACCGGTCATCCACATGGGTGATCTGGCCCGCCAGCCTGCGCCCTTCCAGCAGCCAGTATCTCGTGCTGCGGCCGGATGCCGGGATCGTGCATGCCAACAACTGGCCGCTCTACAGCTCCGTGACCCTGGAGATCCGCGACCCGCATACCCTGGAACTGCTCTACCAGGACACCCAATCTGCCGGGGTGAATGAGCTGAACCTCCCCGGCAGCACCCGGGCATCCTTCTACCTGAACAGCCGGGATCTGCTGCTTGCAGGCGGGCTGGTGACGGTGAGCGGCAGCGGCATCCACCGCAGCAGCCAGGCGAGCGCAGTGAGCATCGACACGGTTGACCTGATCTCCGCGCAAGCTCACGGACGAGCGGCTGCCGGCAGCCAGGTGCTGGTGCGGCTGGTGCGGGATGACGAAGACTTGACGACGCGCATCCAGACCACCGGCCCGGACGGCGCCTGGACGGTCGACTTCAGCCAACCGGGCGGACGGCCGGAGGAATGGCAGACCTTCAACCTGTTCACCAGCGACCAGGTCAGCGTCGAGCAGCCCGACCAGGACGGGGATATGACCCGCGCCTGGTGGGCGGCAGGCGGAACCAGCCTGTGGCTGGACATCACTCAGGCGGATAACACGATCTCCTCCGGCGGTTGGGTGAACGGCGCCACCGTCACGCTGACCATCGATGACCCGGCAACGCCGCAGCCTGTTGACTTCCAGTCCACGCAAGAAGTGGGGCCGCCCTGGCCCAAAAACGTCTATTTCCAACTGGCCGACCTGTATACGCTTAAGCCGGGCGACCTGGTGACCGTGAGCGATGGGCAGCGCAGCACTGCTCGCCAGTTGGACGAAATCACAATCACCCAGGTGGATACAGCCAACAGCCGGCTGCATGGCACCGCAGCTCCGGGAAGCTGGATCACCGTGGCGATATGGGACACCGAGATCGTGCGAAGCGCCTGGGCGGATCAAGCCGGGAACTGGAGCATCGATTTTGCCCACCCGCTGCCCCAGGATGCCGGTCAGCAGCCCTATCAGCTGCAGCCAGGTGACCGGGGCGACGCGTTCATCGAACACCTGGACGGCACGCGCTCGGGGACGGTGTGGTATGCCAGGTGGACCCGCAGCAGCCCCAACACGCTGGTTTTCGCCCTCAGCGGGCAGCCGGACCTGAGCCTGCCGAGCAGCGACCTCGAAGGTGTGCTGGTGCTTAACCAGCTGCAGGAAACGCCATTCCGGCTGAACGACGACGGCACGCTGGAACCGGCGGCGGCGCTGGATTACAGCCTTGCCCCGGACGGCCTGACCTACTCGATCAACCTGCGCCCGGGGATGCGCTGGTCAGACGGGCAGCCGGTCACCGCCCAGCACTTCGTGGATGGGCTGCTGCGCCTGCTCGACCCGCAGGCCGGCTCCGATTATGCATCCCTGTTCTACCCGATCGCCGGAGCGCAAGCGTACAATGAAGGAACCGCCCAGGCGGCTGATGTGGGGCTGGCCGCGCCCGATTCCCTGACGCTGCAGATCACCCTGGCCGCGCCCACCAGCCACTTTGACCAGCTGCTGGCCAGCCCAATCTTCCTGCCGGCCCGGCTGGATCTCATCACAGCAGACCCGGACGGCTGGACGGCAGCCGGGCAGTTCCTCAGCAGCGGTCCATACGTGCTGGTGGAGCGCGACGGCGCGCATATGCGCATCGCGCCCAACCCGTATTACTATGCCCCGGGGCAGGTGACCTTCCCTGATATAGCGTTTAGTTCGATTCCATTCCCACGCTTGCAGCTCGCCGCCTACCAGCGCGGCGATGTGGATGTGCTGCTCAACATCACAAATCTGTACCGGTTGGTCAATGCCGATCCCAGCCTGACCGGGCAGGCGCACACCTACACAGGCAGCGGGCTGATCTACCTGGGGTTGAATACACAGCAGGCGCCCACCGATAACCCGCAGGTACGGCAGGCGCTGGCAGCCGCGGTTGACCGCGCCGGGCTGCTGAGCCTGCTGGGCGGCGCGCCGGGCCTGCCGGCCGCCGGCGTGCTGCTGCCCGAGCTAGAGGAATACCAGGGCGAAGCAGTGGGCTTTGCCTACAACCCCGGCCAGGCGCGCCAACTGCTGGCGCAAGCCGGCTATCCCGGCGGGACAGGGCTGGCGGAGATCGTAATCTACGGGCAGAACAACGTGCATCTGCCGATCTACGAGTTCATCGCCGAGACCTGGCGGCGCGAGCTGGGCGTCAGCGTACGCGTGGAGTACTACCGCAACAGCTCCCGGGGCGCGGCGCTCTGCCGCACCGACCCGGCTGCCTGCGGCTACAACGCCCTGCGCGGCAGCTGGTGGCTGGACTACACCGACGCCTACAACGAACTGAACGATCTGTTCCATCCCGACAGCAATTACCAGTATATGCGGTGGGATAACCCGCGCTACCGCGAGATCATGGGCCTGCTGCCGGGCGAACGCAATGCCGAGATGCGCGCCTCGCTGATCCAGGAGGCGGAACGCATCCTGGTGCAGGACCAGGCTGCAGCCATCCCGCTGTATTACGCCTACAGCACCGCCCTGGTGCGCCCGGGCAGTTACCCGGCGCTTGGGCTGCAGGTCAACTTCACTCACCTGGTACGCTGGGGCAACAGCGACATGGATGGGGACCAGCTGGCCGACATGGTCGACCCGTGCCCCGCCGACCCAACCAACACCTGCAACGCGCAGGGCTCGGCGGCGGGCGTGGTTGGGGCGGCCGGCGGTGAAGTGCAAACCGAAGACCAGCAAGCCGGGATCGTGGTGCCGCCCGGCGCGCTCCCCGAACAGCCGTTGACCCTGTCGATCACCGACGGTGGAGAGGACTATCAGCTGGTCACCGAGGCCGGCGAGGCCTGGGTGCTCAACGCTGTGACGGTCGGCCCGCACGGCACCAGCTTCAGCGAACCGGCAGCCGTCACGCTGGGCTGGGACGATGCCGATAACGACGGGGTGATCGATGGCAGCGGGCTGCTGGAGAGCAGCCTGGTGATGTACAAGGACGGCGCGCCGATCTCGCCGGCCTGTGCGCAAGACCCGGGCTGCGATCAGACCGCCAATACCTTCACCGTGTACGTGTCGAGCCTGAGCTTGTTTGAGCTGGTCAGCCCGGGGATTACAGCCCTGAGCGTCCCGCTCGACCCGCAGCGGGTGGGCACGCTGGTAACCGCTTCGGCGGCGCTGGCGGTCACCGGGAACCAATACACGCTCCACTGGGCGTGGGGCGATGGCAGTACCACGGTCACCCCGGCGGCGGCCCAGGCCTCGGCCGGGCATACCTACAGCCGGCCCGGGCTGTATACCGTGGAGCTGACCCTGCGCCAGGGTGATTTGGTGCTGGCCGCGGCCGGCTTCGAGTACCTGGTCGTCTACGACCCGAATGGTGGGTTCCTGACCGGCGGCGGGTGGCTGAACTCGCCGGCCGGCGCGTATATCCTGGACCCGGCGGCGCAGGGCAAACTGGCGCTGGGCTTCAACTGCAAATACAAGAAGGATGGCGTATCGCTGGAGGGCAGCCTGTCGTTTAACCTGAACGACGGGCAGATGATCCTGACCTCCAGCTGGTATACCTGGATGGTGATCAGCCCCAGCGAGCCAACCGGGCAAATCAAGGGCTTCGGGCGGCTGAATGGGCAGAACGCCCCAGATGGGCAGCCGTACCAGTTCCGTGTGTGGGTGGTGGACGGCCGCCCCGACCAGCTGCGGCTGCAGGTCTACTGGGTTGGTCCGGCCGGCGTGCAGGTCGTCTACGACAATGGCAGCCTGCCGCTGGGCGGCGGCAGCCTGGTGGTGCACGCCGCGAAGTAAATAGATATCCGCGCCCGCATACGCGGAGCGAGGCGGCGGTCACGGCCCGGCATGGC
>JBJSYW010000423.1:0-2735 GCA_046089985.1 Chloroflexota bacterium | reverse complement strand
CCGGCCAGGTCGCGCCACTGCGCCACCTGCAGCGGCGAGCCCTGGCGCGCCAGCACGGCGTCCTGGCTGACAAAATACACCCGGCTGAAGTCCATGTGCTGGGCGCGCTCGGCGGTGACCGAGATCGCCGCCACTGCCAGGTCAATCTGCCCCAGCGCCAGCGCGTCGCTCAGGCCGTCAAAAGCCAGCAGCTTGACGTCCACCGGCAGGCCCAGGCGGCGGCCCAGCTCCTGCACCAGCGCCACATCATACCCCTTGACGGTGAAATCGGTGTCCACGTAAGCGAACGGCGGGTAATCGGCCGAGATGCCCACGCTGAGCTTGCCGGCGGCTCGGGCGCGCTGCCAGGCCGGGTCGTTGAGATCGGCCGGAGCGATGGCGCTGGGCGCCGGCGTGCCGGCCGGGCGGCTGGACAGGCTGGCAGTGGCCTGCGCCGGGCGCGCCGGGCGCCCCTGCTCGCCCAACAGCAGGTACAGCAGCGCCGCCAGCAGCAGCGCGCCGATACAAACCAGGATAACCATCAAAATGCTCAGGAGGCTTTTTTGGCGGGGGTCCATATGCGGATCTCTCCTCAGGGGTTTTGTGCAGTTTTTTAGCCGGCGGGTTAAGCAGTATCTTACAACCAATTAGTAAAAAGTACACTGAGTACTTACCACTCGCCCGGCGACTCTCGCCTTGCTTCCAGCTATAATAGCAATACCACATCCTGTTTAACGCTGTCGGAGGCTATAAAGTGAAGTGGCTGGCGCGTCTCTCCACGCATGACCAGATTCTGGCCGTCTTCAGTCTGTTCGCGCTGCTCACCGGGCTGCTGGTCTGGAGCAGCACGGCTGCAATTCTATCACTGCGCGGGCAGGTGGCCCGCGCACATCGCCAATCCGATGTGCTGATCAACGCCGCCCGGGTACGCAGCACCTCCTGGGCGCAGCAGGTGGCTGACAAAAACTACCTGCTCACCGGGCGCAGCAGCTATGCCCTGGCCTTTGCGCGTTACGCCGACAACTTCGACGCCCACCTGCGCAACGTGCTCCTGAAAGCCGAGACTATGGAGCAGCGCAGCAGCCTGACCACGCTGGAGGCCACCCAGCGGCGCTACAATGATGCGGCACTGAACAGCCATGCGCTGCGTTCCTCCGGCACCCCCAACAGCCAACACAGCGCTGCAGCCGCCAGCATCGAGCAGAGCGACCCGGCAGCCGGCGAAGTGACTTACCAGATCAGCAAGTTTATCTGGCAGCAGGCGGGCGAGATCGCTGCAACGGCCGAGGTCGCTGACCAGACCGCCCGGCAGGCGCTCCTGGTTGGGCTGGCGGCGCTGGTGGGGCTGGCGCTGCTGCTGATGTTCGGCGTTTCGGTGGCCGACCAGCTCACCAACCCGGTGCTGCGCCTGACCAGCGCAGTGGCAGCCTTCGAGAGCGGCGCGTTTGACCCGCAGGCGCTCACCCTCGATCAGCAGCGACAGGACGACCTGGGCCAGCTGGCGCGCGCCTTCACCCATATGGCTGGCACAATCCAGTCGGCTGTGCAGCAGCAAGCCAACGTGCTGCGCGCCGCCCAGCGTTTCATCCCCACCGCCTACCTGGAGTTCCTGGAGAAAAGCGATATCACCGATATCCAGTTGGGCGACCATGTCAGTGCCGAAATGACGGTTATGTTTACCGATCTGTATGGCTTCACCAGCCTGTCTGAGAAGATGACCGCCCAGGAGAACTTCAACTTCGTTAACGCCTACCTGCAGTTGGTCAGCCCGCTGGTGCAGCAGCACAACGGGCTGGTGGTTAAGTTCCTGGGCGACGGGATGATGGCTATCTTCCCCTACGGCGTGGACGATGCGGTGAAGTCAGCCATCGCCCAGCAGAATGCCATCCGCGAGTTCAACGCTCACCTGGAGCAAAACAGCCTGCCGCCAATCCAGGCCGGGGCGGGCATACACACCGGGCACCTGATGGTTGGCATCATCGGAGACGCCCTGCGTTTGCAAGGCGATGCCTTCTCCGACACAGTCAACCTGACCGCCCGCATCGAAGGATTGACGCGCCAGTTCGGCAGTCGCGTCCTGCTCACCGAACAGGCCGTCACGCGCCTGGAGCGAGCCGAGGACTATCACCTGCGCTTTATCGGGCGGGTGCAGGTGGTGGGGCATAAGCGCCCGCTGGGATTGTACGAAATCTACAGCAGTGAAGAACCTGAAGTGGTGGCCTGCCGTGACGCCGCCAGGGGCGATTTCCAGGCGGCGCTGCGCCATTACAGCGCCGGGCGCTTCGCTGAAGCCGGCGAGTGCCTGCAGCAAGTGCTGGAGTGCGACCCGCTTGACCGGACTGCGGCGCGCTACCTGGAGAAAGTGCGCCAGATGGCCGGCAGGCCGCTCCCGGAAGATTGGGAAGGGGTGGAAGTGATGGGGGTCAAATGAGCCGCCGAGGGCGCTTCAGCAACGCACTGCGCCAGCTGCCGGAGCTGGGCAGCTTTGGCTGGTCGATCCTGCTGGCCGGCGTATTCAGCCTGGCGCCGATCGGGTACTTCATGGCTGCCCTGCTTGCCCTGGGTTACAGCTATGGCTACGTGCTGCGCATTGACCGGCTCAACGGAGAAGCCCGGCCGGCCGCCTTGCGCCAGCAGATCGCCATGTATCTATACAGCGCCACCGGTGACGCGGCCTCCTGGCAGGCAGCCCAACTGTCCCGCCAGGATCTGGCGGCCGCGCTGGTTAACCTGCCGGGCAGGATGTGGCTGCCGGT
>JBJSYW010000422.1:0-4866 GCA_046089985.1 Chloroflexota bacterium | reverse complement strand
CCACGTTGGCCGCCACCGAGAGGGTGGGCACCAGCATGAAGTGCTGGTGGATCATGCCCAGCCCCAGCTGGATCGAATCGGCCGGAGAATGGATGCGTACCGGCTGGTCGTTGATCAGGATCTGGCCTTCATCGGGCGGGTACAGCCCATACAGGATGCGCATCAGGGTGGTCTTGCCGGCGCCGTTTTCGCCCAACAGGGCATGCACTTCCCCGGCCTGAACGTCGAAGTTTATATGGTCGTTCGCCACCACACCGGGGAAACGCTTGACAATCCCTTGCAGCGCTACGCTGCGGATGCGGCGGCCAGTCTGGGGTGTCGGTCGGGCGTTGTCCAAGGCTTTTTCTCCACCAAAGGGGTCCCGGGTGTTGGCCCGGAACCCCTTTTCACATGTAAAGACGGATCTTACGGCAGCGGTTTGATCGACCCGCCGGCGATACCCTGGATGGCGGCTTCAGCAGCCTGCTTGACATCTTCGGGTAGGGTGTAGGCCGGGTTATACTCGATCACCAGGCCTTTGTTGGCCAGCGTGGCCTGGAAGGCCTTGCCGCCATAGGTGCCGCCCTTGACCAGGGTGATGATCTCGCGCAGCACCGGTTCCCATTTGTAGACCTGGCTGGCAACCACCACTTCGGGGGCCAGGGAGGCCTGGTTCGACTGGGTGCCGAACCACGGTACTTTCTTCTCTTTGCAGACGCCCACCGCGCCGACCACCATCTGGGCCGAGCCGGTCATCGCATCCGCTCCGGCGTTGACATGGGTCTGCGCCGCTTCGGAAGCCAGGGCGATGTCGCTGAACGAGCCGATCCAGTTGGCGTTCACCTGCGCCGAAGCGTTGGTGGCTGCCACACCGGCCTTGAAGCCGTCTACGTACAGCTTGGCGTCGCCGGTTTCGATCGGGCCAACCACGCCGATGATGCCGCTCTTCGACAGCTTGGCGGCGATCACGCCGTTCACGTAGCCGCCCTCTTCCGAACGGGCTTCGTAAGCGAAGACGTTGGTGACGCCCTTCTCGACGAAGGTATCAACCGTGGTGCCCCAGGCGAAAGCCGTCTTGGGGAAGTCCGGGGCGATCTCAACCAGCGATGCGCCGTACTGCGAGCCATGGGCGATCACCAGGTCGAAGCCCTGGGTGGCGTAGTCGCGGATCGCCGCGGCGGCGTCGTCCACCACGAACATGTTGTCGGTGTAGACGAAGTCGAATTGATCGGCCCCCATCTCGGCCTTGATGTTGGTCAGCGCGTCAAACATGCTCTGGCTAAAGGCCAGGTCGTTGATCTTGCTGGGCATAACCACCGCTACACGGAACGGCTTGCCGCTCGCTGCCGGCTGCGCCGGGGCTTCGGTGGCGGCCGGCTGGGCCGGCTGCTCGGCCGCGGGCTGAGCCGGGGCGGCCGTGGGGGCCGGGGCGCACGCGGCCATGATCATGGCCAGCGCAACCAGCAGTGATACCAGGTAGAATGCTTTTTTCATCGTACTACTTCTCCTCTCTACACGTCCTTGGTTTAGATACTTCTAGGTTAACCTTCCCCGCGCTCAAAAATCTTGGTCAGCGCAGCGGGCTGGTTGACTTTACGAACCGCAAAGACCAGCGCCAGGATGGTCAGCACATACGGCATCATCGTGGCGAAGTCGGACGGGATCGGGATGCCCAACACCTGCACCCATAACTGCAGTGCGTTGACTGTGCTGAACAGCAGCGCCCCCAACATCACCCCGCGTGGGTTCCACCCGCCGAAGTAAACCAGCGCCACCGCGATGAAGCCCATCCCGGAGGTCATATTCTGCTGGAAGACGTTCAGCAGGGCGATCGACAGCGACGCCCCGGCGATGCCTGACAGCACCCCGCCCAGCGTAACCGTGACATAGCGCACCTGGGCGATGTTGACCCCCAGGGCGTCGGCGGCAGCCGGGTTCTGCCCGGCGGCCTTGATCTTCAATCCCCAGGTGGTCTTTTCGAGGATAAACCACGACAGCGGCACCAGCAGGAAGGCCAGGTAGACCAGGATGTTCTGGTTGAAGAAGATCCCGCCGATGACCGGGATCTGTGACAGCAGTGGGATCGGTGTTGGGGCGAACCCGCTGACCGTTTCTACCGTGCCCAGGGTCAGCTGGAAGAGCAGGTCGCTCATCCCCAGCCCGAACAGGTAGAAACCGATGCCGCTGATGCCCTGCTCGGCTTTGAGCGTGACGCTGACAAAGGCCATCGCCAGGCCCATCGCCGCGCCCACAGCGATCGCCGCCAGCAAGCCCAGCCAGGGGCTGCCGGTGTGGAAAGTGACGTAGAAGGCGGCGTAGGCGCTCATCAGCATGATGCCTTCCACCCCCAGGTTCAGTACACCCGAGAGCTGCCCGAAGGTTTCGCCGATGGCGGCGAACAGGTACGGGGTAGCCAGGCGGATGCCGGAGGTCAGGATGCCGATGATGACGGCGGAAGTGAGCAGTTGTGTGATCATGGCGTGGGTGCCTTTTCGTTTTCACGGGCAGGGGCGGCCGGTTGGTCGGGCAGCTGCTGGATCTCGCGCTTGCGGGCCAGCTGGCGGCGCCAGATTTCGCTGCTGACCACGAAAACCACCAGCAGGCCGTTCAAGGCGGTGATCAGCGCTGAAGGCACCTGCACCGCGCGCTGCATCTTGTTCGCGCCCACCATCAGCGCGCCGAAGATCACCGAAGCCGGGATGGTGCCCAGCGGGTGCAGCTGGCCAAACAGCGCCGCGACGATGCCGTTGAAGCCGGCGCTGCCGGTGAAGCCGGTGGTTGAGCCGTCGGTGAACAGGCGGTGGTTGACGCCTAACACCTGGATCGCCCCACCCAACCCAGCCAGCGCCCCGCTCAACACCAACGCCAGCATGGCGTAACGTTCCACGCGGATGCCGGCCCGCCGGGCGGCCTTGGGGCTGAAGCCCACTGCCCGGATGCGGAAGCCGATCGTGGTGCGCCACAGCAGGATCCACACCAGCACGGCGATGATCACTGCCAGCAGCACCCCCAGGTGCAGCCGGGTGGGAACCAACCGCGGCAGATCGGCGGCGATGGGCAGGCGCGCCGTTTGCGGGATGAACGAGCCCTGCTCCACCTGCATGGGGTCCATCAGCGGGCCGCTGAGCAGGTAGTTCATCCCCTGGGCGGCGATAGCGTTCATCATCACCGCGGTCAAGATTTCATTGACGTTCAAGTAGGCTTTCAGTGCGCCCGGGATGGCACCCCACAGCGCCCCGGCTGCAAAACCCATCAACAGCGCCAGGGGGATCAGCGCCCAGGCCGGCCAGTTTGGCAGGCTCAACGATACCACCGTGGCTGCCAGCGCCCCGGCTACCAGCTGTCCCTCGCCGCCGATGTTGACCACCCCGCCGCGCGAGGAGATGCAGATCCCCACCCCAACCAGCAGCAGCGGCGTGGCTTTTACCACCGTGTCAGCCAGGGCATTGGTGCTGCCGAATGCCCCTTCGATCATAGCGCCATAGGCCTGGAATGGATTGACGCCCAGCAGGATCAGGATCACCGCCCCCACCGCCAGCGCTGCCAATGCCGCCAGGAACGGCATCAGAACCTGGAGCCAATAGGACAGTGAAAATCGAGACGGCCTGCTTTGATTTGGTTGGTGAGTGGCCATGTTCACTTTTTTATGAATTCATCGTTTCAAATGGTGGAACGCGAATTTTTATTCGTTCAATTATAGGTTATTTTTAGAGCGTTTACAACGCCTGCAGGGCGAATTTTCGCAGCAATATTCCTTTTCAGGAAATGATTGATCAATCGTACCGCACGCTGTGCTGCGCCCTGACAAAAAGGATAAAAAAGAGGGACAAACAACGTTTGTCCCTCTTTTCAAAATCACTCTCGCACGATCCAGGTGCCGGTCTCGCCGCGCATTGCCCGCCCGATGTTCTCCGGGTTGGTGATCAGCGCCTGCTTCCCACCATTCTCCAGGAACCACACGATGGCTTGGATTTTCGGCGCCATCGAGCCTTTGGCGAAGTGCGTGCCTTCCGCCAGGTACTGCTTGGCTTCAGCCAGCGTCATGCGCTCCAGCCACTTCTGGTCCGGCTTGCCGTAGTTCAGCGCCACCTTCTCGACCGCGGTCGAGATCAGGAACAGGTCGGCGTTGATGTTCTGCGCCAGCAGGCTGCTGGCATAGTCCTTGTCGATCACCGCAGCGGTGCCGACGTAACTGCCGTTGGACTGTTCGATCACCGGGATGCCGCCGCCGCCAACCGTGATAACGATCACGCCGGCGTCGATCAAGGTCTTGACCGTATCCAACTCGACGATTTCCTTCGGCAGCGGGGAGGCCACCACCCGGCGCCAGCCGCGCCCGGCGTCTTCGACCACGTTCCAGCCCATCTCGGCCTCGCGGCGCTTGGCCTCGGCTTTGCTCATGAAGCTGCCGATCGGCTTGGTGGGGTTCTTGAAGGCTTTGTCTTCGCGATCCACCAGGGTCTGGGTGATGATCGTAGCGACGTTCTTGCCGATGCCGCGCTGGTGCAGCTCGTTCTGCAGGGTCTGCTGCAGCGAGTAGCCGATGGCGCCCTGGCTGTCGGCGCCGCACACATCCAGCGGCACTTCGTGCATGCCCTCGGCCTTGGCCGCGATCTCAGAGCGGCGCAGGATGAAGCCAACCTGCGGGCCATTGCCATGCCCGATGGCCACATCCCAACCGGCCTCGATCAGGTCGGCGATGTGCATGGTCGTCTCGCGCGCGGCTTCGTACTGGTCCTCAACCGACTTGCGTTTCTCGTCCTTGATCAGCGAGTTGCCGCCGATGGCGATCACACAAACTTTTTTATCCGCCATTCTTGCTCTCCTCAATGGGGCTTTCTACAACATGCGGGCCGAGTGGGCGGCCAGCGCGGCCGGGCCGCCCAC
>JBJSYW010000421.1:0-9592 GCA_046089985.1 Chloroflexota bacterium | reverse complement strand
CGCCGGACTGCGGGCAGCCGAGTATGCGCTGGGCGCCAGCTACACCCCGCTGCCGGCCGACCCGACCGAGTATGCCCGTCAGCAGTTCGATGCGATCCGCAGCAGCCGCGGCGAGGAGAAAGCCTTCACCATCGGCAACGAGATGAAGGCGGTGATGTTCGACGATGTGGGGGTATTCCGCACCGAGCAGGGCATGCAGCGCGCGCTGGATAAGGTGCGCGAGCTGCGCCAGCGCCTGCTGCACGTACGCACCCCGGACCCGGGCAAGGTCTTCAACACCGAGCTGATCAACACCTGGGAGCTGGGCAACCTGTTGGAGCTGGCCGAAATGACCACCGTTTCTGCGATGGTGCGCCAGGAAAGTCGCGGCGGTCACGCCCGGGAGGATTTCCCCAAGCGCGACGATGTGAACTGGCTGAAGCACACGCTGGCCTGGATGGACAAAAACGGGGTGCGCCTGGGCTACAAGCCGGTCACCATCACCAAGTACCAGCCGAAAGAGCGCGTTTATTAGTAGGAGGCCAAGATGCTGGTCAAACTGAAAGTCTTCCGCTACAACCCCGAAACCGATAAAAAGCCGCACTACGACTCGTATGAGCTGGAGGCGGATCCGACCGACCGCGTGCTGGACCTGCTGGAGTACGTTAAGGGCAACTTTGACGGGACGCTGTCGTTCCGGCGGTCGTGCGCGCACGGCGTGTGCGGGTCAGACGGGATGCGCATCAACGGGCGCAACCGGCTGGCTTGCAAAGCGCTGGTGAACCAGATGGACAGCGACCGGATCACGGTGGAGCCGATGCTGGGCATGCCGGTGCTGAAGGACCTGATCGTGGATATGGAGCCATTCTTCGAGCACTACCGCTCGGTGCTGCCGTTCCTGATCAATGAAGACCCCGAGCCGAAACAGGAGCGCCTGCAGAGCATCGAGGACCGCGAGCGGTTTGACGATACAACCAAGTGCATCCTGTGCGCCTGCTGCACCACCTCCTGCCCGTCGTTCTGGGCCAACGAGGAATACGTGGGGCCGGCGGCGATCGTGAACGCGCACCGCTTTATCTTCGACAGCCGCGATCAGGCCGGGGCCGAGCGGTTGAACATCCTGAACGACCAGTTCGGGGTGTACCGCTGCCATACGATTTTCAACTGCACGGTGGCCTGCCCACGCGAGATCCAGATCACCCGGGCGATCGGAGAGGTCAAGCAAGCGATTGCGACCGGGAAGATCGAGTAATCGACCACACACGACCAGGGCGGCTGCCCGGTTGCGGCGGTGAGCATTCCCCGGTCGAATCAAGCCTACACACGACCAGGACGACCGCACAGTTCCGGCTAGCATTCCCCGGTCGAATCAACCCACACATGACCAGGGCGGCCCCTTCCGGGGCCGCTTTGGGTTTACCCCCACCCGCTCGCGTGCAGACCCGTGCCACGGCTTCGCCTGATCCTTCCCAGGACCCGCTCACCCACCGCCGAACTCGCGGAAGGCGGCGTACAGGGCGCGGATGTTTTCCAGCGGGACATCGGGGCCGATCTCGCCGCAAGCCACCAGGCCGCCCTGGGGCGCGCCGCAGGCGGCGAAGGTGCGGCGCACATCTTCCCGCACATCCGCCGGGCTGCCGAAGGGCAGAACCCACTGGCGGTCGATGTCGGTGCGGATCGCCACCCGGCCGCGGGCGTTCTCCGCAATCCAATCATAGCCCACCACGCGCACCTGCAAATTGATCACATCCACCCCGATTTCGATCAGGTCGGGCAGGATGGCGTTGATTTTACCGTCCGAGTGGAACCAGACGTCCATCCCGGCGGCGTGCACGGCGCGGAACATCTCGGCGTAGCGTGGTTTGAACAACCGCCGCCAGACGTCCGGGCGGATCAGCAGGCGCTCCTGGCTGCCCCAGTCGTCGGCGAAATGCAGACCGTCGTATTCCAAGCGGGTCCAGGCCCCGATCCAGCGCAGATTGAAGGCCAGCATATCGTCCATCAGACGCTCCAGGTTGGGCGCGTCGGTTGCCAGGTCCATCAGGAAGTTCTGCATCCCACACAGCTGCTGCAGCTGCTCGAAATAGGTGATCCAGGCGCCGCGAGCGTACCAACGCTCGTCAAACCCGCACATGTGGCCGCTGTACTGCCGCCCGCTGGGCGGGCCGGCGGTGAAATCGGCCGGCCAGGCATATTCGGCATAGCGCGCCAGGCTGGGTATCGGCCAGTCGACCGGGATCCCGCACACGCCGAGCATCTCCGACTGCCAGACAGTGCCGAAGTCATCGGCGTTGCGCCCCAGGCGGTACGGGGCCGGGAAGCGCTCCACCGGCAGATCGGTCATGTAGTCCCAGCCAAAATCTTCGCGGTATTCGGTCAACAGCGCATCGAGCGCCGCGCCGTATTTGAGCTGTGCAGCCGGCAGCACCGCGTGCGACACCGGCGCGCGGTCTGGCTGGTTGAAGTGGATCGCCCGCTGTACCCGTTCACGGCTGTTCATCTTGTACCCTCCACGGAGTTGATCAAATGCTTTGAGTTCGAACAAATTATACCCGAGAT
Organism: Chloroflexota bacterium; assembly: GCA_046089985.1. GTDB lineage: Bacteria > Chloroflexota > Anaerolineae > Anaerolineales > UBA4823 > RBG-16-57-11. Next base: position 7,054 of record JBJSYW010000421.1, on the reverse strand, counting down.
TGTGTTTGAATAAAACCAAATTTGCAATATTAATGATTAAGTTCGATAATTCTACTTGACTTCTCTGTTCGACTATGCTAATATTGATTCAATTCTAATCACGCAGTCCCGCTTGAAATAGAAACCCCATCGTAATGTACGCCGGGCATCGAAAGAAGCAGCTTTCAGTGCGTCTCTTCCACGCGCCCGGCGACAGAAAAATCAACCGATAGTAAAATCATCAGGAGGATTGGAGAATGCATTCCAGCAAGTTGTTCAAGTTCATCAGCATCCTGGTGCTGGTCGCGATGGCGCTTTCCGCCTGCGCCCAGCAAGCCCCGGCCCCGGCTGAGCCGCCCGCCGCCCAGGAACCCCAGGCGCCCGCCAAGGGCGAAACCGTGATCGCCGGCGTGGTATTCCAGGACGACCAGTTCATGAACAGCATGGTGCAGGGCTTCACCGACGCCGGCGCCAAGTACGGCGTGAAGGTGGTGACTGCCAATACCAACAACGACCAGGCTAAGGAAGCCGAACTGATCCAGACCTACATCTCGCAGGGCGTCAGCGGCATCGCCATTGCCCCGTTGAGCAAAGACGCTTCGATCGCCAACCTGAAGGAAGCCGCCGGCAAGGGCATCCAGGTGGCGATCACCAATATGTCGATCAGCGACCCGTCGTTCCTGGCAGGTGGGTTCACCTCCGACGACGCTTCCAACGGCAAGATCGTGGGCATGCACGCAGCCGATTTCATCAAGGAAATGCTGGGCGGCTCGGCCAAGGTGGCGATCGTGGACTTCGACCACCAACTGCCTGACCAGTCCAAGGCCCGCTACGGCGGGTTTGAAGCCGGCCTGAAAGAAGGCGGCGTGACCTATGAGGTGCTGGCGCACCAGAGCGCCAACCTGCAGGACGATGCCCTGACCAAGACCTCTGACATGCTGACCGCCAACCCCGACATCCAGGTGATTTTCGCCTGCAACGAGGGCGGCACGATCGGCGCAGCCATGGCGGTCAAGCAGGCCGGCCTGGCGGGCAAGGTCTTCGTGTTCGGCTATGACGGCTCGGACCAGCTGACCAGCATGATCCTGAGCGACGACAACATCCTGCAGGGCGTGGTTGCGCAGGACCCCTACACCCAGGGCTACAAGGCCGTGGAAGCGCTGCTGATGGTGCTGACCGGGCAGGCCTTCCCCGAGCAGGGTGTGATGACGATCGTCCCCGGCACCTACCTGGGGCGGATCGACCTGGACGCCGTGCGCCAGTGGCGGACGGATAACGGGCTGAAGTAATCGGATTATCGGGCGCGGCGGCGGGACCCCTGCCACCGCGCCCGGTTTTATCAGAGGATGGCGAGATGAGCGCGCTGCAAATTCGGACGGACAAGATCAGCAAAGACTATCCCGGCACGCGGGCGCTGGACGACGTAAGCGTGTGCTTTGACAGCGGGCGGGTGCACGCGCTGGTGGGCAAAAACGGCTCAGGCAAATCGACCCTGGTCAAGATCTTCGCTGGGGCAATCCAACCCACCTCCGGGGCGTTTTACCTGAACGACGAGAAGCTGCATTTCAACGCCACCTCGGACGCCTACGCCAAAGGGATCGTGACGGTCTACCAGGAGATGAGCCTGGTGCCGGGGCTTTCGGTGGGCGAGAACATCTTCATGGGGCGGCTGCCGCGCAAGAACGGCGGCATCGATTGGAAGAGCACCTATGCGCGGGCCGGCGAACTGCTGGCGCGTATGAAGGCCGATATCGACCCGCACGAGCAGGTCTCGCGGTTGAGCATGTGGCAGTCGCAGGTGGTAGAGATCACCAAGGCGCTGTCGTTCAACCCCAAGGTGATCCTGCTGGACGAGCCGACCTCGGCGCTGGCGCAAAACGAAGTCCAAAACCTGTTTGAGGCGATCCGGGCGCTGCGCGACCAGGGCGTGATTATCCTTTATATCACCCACAAGCTGCAGGAGCTGCCCAAGATCGCCGATACGGTGACCGTGCTGCGCGACGGCAAACTGGTGGGCACGGTGCAGATGGCCGAAACCAGCCACAAACAGATCATCGACCTGATGTTCGGTGATGTGAGCATCCGCAGCCGACCGAAGGATATCCTGGTGCAAGACGAAACGGTTATGGAAGTGCGCGGCCTGACCCGGGCGGGCTGGTACCGAGACATCCATTTCCAGTTGAAACGCGGCGAGATTTTGGGGATCGCCGGGATGCTCGGCTCTGGGCGCAGCGAACTGCTGCGCGGCATCTTTGGGGCCGACCCGGTGGACGCGGGCGAGGTGCGGGTGGAGGGGCAGGTATATCGTTCCGCCAACCCGATTAAGATGGTGCGGGCGGGGGTGGGGCTGACGCCGGAAAACCGCAAGACGGATGGGCTGATTTTGATCCATTCGATCCGCGAGAACCTGTGCTATGCCAGCATGCACCTGACCTCGAAGGGGCTGGTAGAGAACAAGCGCCTGCGGCACGCCTTCGCCGAGAAGCAGGTGCGCGAGCTGGGGATCAAAGCGCCCAGCCTGGAGGCGTCGTGCAACTCGCTCTCGGGCGGGAACCAACAGAAGGTAGTGGTGGGCAATTGGCTGAACACCAGCCCGAAGATCATGCTGTATGATGAACCTTCGCGCGGCATCGATGTCAGCGCCAAACAGCAGATCTTCGAGATCATGTGGGAGCAGGCACGCAAGGGGGTTTCGTCGATTTTTGTTTCCACCGAACTGGAAGAACTGCTGGAAGTCTGCCACCGCATATTGGTCATCCGGCAGGGCCGACTTGTGGACGAGGTCAACGCCGACAGCATCAACACCGCAGCGCTGTACGAGCTGTGCATGAGAGGAGAAAGCTGAAATGACGAGCATCGCTATCCCGCCTGTGGGAGTTTCACACAAGAAGATCACCGCCTTCCTGATGGATCACATCATCGAGGTGTTCCTGGTGATCCTGATCATCGGCCTGACCCTTGGCACGCGCAACTTCATGACCTGGTCGAACTGGATGAACATCCTGCGGGCCAATTCGCTCAAGGGGGTGATCGCCTTCGGCATGACGATGGTGATCATCGCCAGCCTGATCGACCTGTCGATCGGCTCAACCGTCGGGCTGACCGGCGTAATCGTGGCGCTGGCCTGCCGGGACCTGCCGGCCTACGGCATCGATCTGAACGTGGCCTGCATGATCGGGATCGTGCTGAGCTTTGCGCTGGCGCTGGCGGTGGGGTGGTTCCACGGCTTCTTCCAGCACCGCACCGGGATGCCGCCCTTTATCGTTTCACTGGTCAGCCTGGGAGCGCTGTTCGGGTTGGCTGGAATCCTATCCGGCGGCTTCCCAATCGCCAACACCTTCCCGGAATGGTTCAACCAGTTTGGCGGCGGGCGCGTCGGCGGGCAGAGCGGCATTCCCATCCCGGCGCTGGTGCTGATGGTATGCTTCTTCATCGTCTGGTATATTATGGGCTATACGACGATCGGGCGCTCGGCCTACGCGGTGGGCGGCAACCCCGAGTCGGCCCGCTTGAGCGGGATCAACGTCGGACGCACCAAGGTGATCGCTTTCACGCTGGTGCAGATCATGGCGGTGATCTCGGGCTTCATGACCTCCGGGCAGGTGATGTCGGGCACCTACAGCTTTGGCAAAGGCTGGGAGCTGGACGTGATCAGCATGGTGATCGTCGGCGGGACGAGCTTCAACGGTGGATCGGGGACCGTACGCGGCACCCTGCTGGGGATCATCTTCATCGGCGTGATCGCCAACGGCATGACGCTGCTCAACTTCGACATCTACATTCAAAACGTGGTGCGGGTGGCAGTGATGTTCCTGGCGGTGCTGATCAGCTCGTACCGGGCGAAAGCAAAAGCATAAGCGTACAGTTTTCAACGAGGTTGGCGTCATGGCCAAAGTAAGCAGCCGTCTGGATCAAATCGTGCGCCTGGTCAACGAGCAGCGCTATCTATCTGTCGCCGATCTCAGCCGGCTGCTGGGGGTATCGGAGATGACGATGCGCCGCGACCTGGCGCAACTGCACGACGAAAAGCGCATCCAGCGCACCTACGGCGGGGCCGCCACCCGCCAGGAGAACGGCGCGAGCCTGTCGCCCGAAAACGGCGCCGGATACGATGCGGAAGACCCGGCGGGCAAAAAGCCCGGCTCGCTGTTTGTGGACCAGATGGACGTGATGATCGCCACCTCGGTCAACCCCTACTATGACAAGCTGCTGCTGGACCGGGTGGGCAAGAAGGGCATCCCGATCATCGCCGAATCGCTGGCGATGCCCAACCAGCGCACGGTAGTGGCGGTGGACAACTACCAGGCCGGGCTGGACCTGGGGCGGGCGACCGGGGAGTACCTGGCGCAGCACGGCTATAAACGGGCGCGCCTGCTGGACCTGACCTTTACGCTGATCAACACCAGCCAGCGCAGCCAGGGCTTCATCGACGGGCTGGGGCAGACCTTCCCCGGGCGGGAGGTGGTGCTGTCGATCAACGCCCAGTCGCGCGCCGCCACCGCCTACCGCATCACCTACGATGCGCTGGCGGTGCACCCGGAGATCAACGTCATCTTCGCCATCAACGACGCCACCGCCCAGGGGGCGATGCGCGCCTGCGCCGAGATCGGGTTGGACGCCTCAAAAATCACGCTGGTGACCTTCGGCCTGGAAGGCGACACGCTGCGCAGCGCGCTGATGGGGAACAGCTATATCAAGCTGGGGCTGGCAATGTTCCCCGAGATCGTCAGCCTGGCCTGCATCGACGCCGCCATCCGCGCCTGCCAGGGCGAGGATTCTCCTGAGCAGTACATCACCCCGCACGTCGTGCTGACCGCTCAAACCCTGCCCGAGTATTACACCCGCACACCCGATGGCTGGCGGCTGAATTGGGAGGTCGTGCGGGCGCGGCTGCCGCTGCCGCCGCAGCTGCAAGACCGCCCGTGCTTCAACGGCAGCGAAATGTGCTACCGGATCGGTTTTATCGTCCCGTTCAGCTCGCACGAGTGGTACCAGGAGCTGACCCGGAACCTGAAGGAGTTCGCCGCCCAGTGCGGGGCGCGGCTGCACATCATCGACGCCGAGCAAAACGTGCAGGACGAGGTGGAGCTGCGCCGGCGAGCGATCGCCCGCCAGTCAGCCGGGCTGATCGAAGCCGGAGACGTGATCCTGGTGGATGGCGGGCCGATCGCCGGATACTTGGCCGAGGAACTGCGCGGCCGGCGCGACCTGACCGTGATCACCAACTCGGTGGATGTGATCAACGCGCTCAACCCCTCCCCCGGGATCACGCTGATCTCCACCGGCGGGGCGCTGCGCTACAGCAGCCAGATGCTGGTGGGCCCCACCGCAGAGAGCGCGCTGAAAGAGCTGCGCGCTGACAAGCTGTTCCTGACCGCCAACGGGATCAGCCTGGACTTCGGGCTGTCGCACACCAACATCTCGGAAGTGACCATGAAGCAGGCGATGATCCGCTCGGCGCGGCAGGTGATATTGACCGCCGACCACACCGCTTTCACCAGCGAGTCGGTGATCCAGGTGTCGCCGCTGTCGGTGGTGAGCGTGCTAATCACCGACGACGCGCTGCCCCCCGACATCCGCCTGAACCTGGCAAAGCTGGGAATCCGCCTGATTCTGGCCTAGGGCGAGCGCATGTTCAGTTACAATGGGGGCTATGCAAAACTCCCTGTGTGACGGCGCGCCCCCCATCCAACAAACCCGGCTGGAACGACACCTGCAGCGCCTGGAGCGGCAGCTGCAGCAGCTTGAGGCGGTGAATGCGCGCTTCAGCCTGTACCGCCTGGCGGCGTTTGTGGTCGGGGCGCTGGCAGTGGGGCTGGCAGGATCGTTCGGCGGTGAGACCGCCGGCTGGATCATGTTCGGCCTATCCGCGGCGATGTTCCTCGCCATCGTGGCCCTGCACCGCCGGCTGGACGGCTGGCGCCAGCGCTTCAGCACCTGGCGCGACCTGCGCCGGGCGCAGCTGGCCCGGCTGCAGCTGGATTGGACCGCCCTGCCGCCGGCAGCCGGCGCCGAAAACGCCGCCCCCGGCGCTGAGCGCTGCGCGCTGGATATCGACCTGGACCTGAGCGGGCCGCGCTCGCTGCACCGCCTGCTCGACCTGGCAATCTCGGAGCAGGGCAGCCGGCGGCTGGCGGCCTGGCTGTGCAGCGGGCAGCCCGACCCCGCCGCCATCGCCCAACGCCAGGCGGTGGCCCGGGAACTGGCCGGGCTGCCGCGCTTCCGCGACCGGCTGCTGCTGGCGCTGCGGCTGATCTCGAAGGAACCGCTGCGCGGCGACCGCCTGCTCGACTGGCTGAAGGTCGAAAGCTCGCTGCCGCGCCTGCGCCGGCTGCTGTGGATCGGCGCGGCGCTGACCACCCTGAACGCGCTGCTGTTCGGGCTGGGCATGCTGGAGCTGATCCCCCCGGTGTGGCCGATTTCGTTTACGATCTACCTGGCCTTTTACCTGGGGACGCGCCTGAGCGAGCTGCTGGACGCCACTGCGCGCCTGGACACCCAGCTGGACACCTTCTCGGCGCTGCTGCGCCACCTGGAAAGCTACCCGCTGCCCGGCCGGCCGCACCTGGCGGGCATGCTGGCGCCGTTCCGCACGCCCGGGCGGCTGCCGTCTGCCCAGGTGCGGCGGGTCAAGGCGATCACCGCCGCCATCGGGCTGCGCATGAACCCGGTGATGGCGATCCTGGTGAACGCGTTTTTCCCGTGGGACATCCTGTTCGCTTACCTGGCGGCCCGACTGCAGCAGCAGATGCGCCCCGAACTGCCCGCCTGGCTGGAAACGTGGTACGAACTGGAAGCGCTTAGCTCGCTGGGAGCCTTTGCCTGGCTGCACCCCGAGTACGCCTGGCCGCAGGTGGACGAGCAGGCCGGCCTGCTGCAGGCAGTGGGAATGGGCCACCCGCTGCTGGCTGCCGAGAAGCGCGTGTGCAACGACTTCAGCATCCCCGGGCCGGGGCAGGTGTACCTGGTGACCGGCTCAAATATGGCCGGCAAGAGCACGTTTATCAAGACGTTGGGGATCAACCTGTGCCTGGCCTACGCCGGCGGGCCGGTGTGCGCCGGCGCGCTGCGCAGC
>JBJSYW010000420.1:0-2590 GCA_046089985.1 Chloroflexota bacterium | reverse complement strand
GCTTGATTGTATCTCATCCTGGGGTATGTGGGTCAGTTTGTTCGCGCCGGCGGCCCGCCTGGCCCTGCCCAGACCCGGCCCGCGCTAGTGGTAAAATGGGAAGGATGACCAGCGAAAACAACCACTTTTCCAACCACCAGTTGGCCGAGATCTTCACCCGCATCGGCGACCTGCTCGAGATCAAGGGCGAAGTGATCTACAAGATCCTCGCTTACCGCAAGGCGGCCGATAACCTGGCCGGCCTGGGCCGCCCGGCCGAAGACTATTGGCGCACCGGCGTGCTGAAGACCATCCCGGGCGTCGGGGAGGCCATTGCCGAGAAGATCGACGAACTCTTCCGCACCGGCCGCCTGGCTTTCCTCGAAAAGCTGGAGGGCGAAGTGCCGCCCACCCTGGTGGAACTGCTCCAGGTGCCGGATGTGGGCCCCAAGAAGGTGCGCCTGTTCTGGCAGCAGCTTGGCGTCACCACCCTGGCCGAGCTGGATGCCGCGGCCCGCCAGGGCCGGCTGCGCGGGCTGCCCGGATTGGGCGAGAAATCTGAAGCGCGCATCCTGGCTGGCATCGAAGCCGTCAGCCGGCGCACCACGCGCATCCCCATCGGCCGGGCCTGGCCCTTCGCTCAGGAGCTGTTAGCGATGCTGCGCGCCATCCCCGGTGTGACCGCCGCCGAGGCCGCCGGCAGCCTGCGCCGGATGCGCGAAACCGTCGGCGACCTGGACCTGGCGGTTGCGGTGAGCGATTCGCAGCCGGTGATGGATGCTTTCCTGGCCCGCCCGGATGTGCTGCATGTCACCGGCCGCGGCGAGACCAAGGCCAGCGTCGAGTTCACCAACCACATCCGCGCCCAGCTCTGGGCGCATCCGCCCGAGCGCTTTGGCACCGCCCTGCTCTACGCCACCGGTTCGAAGGACCACAACGTACGTCTGCGCGAGATGGCCCAAAAGCGCGGCCTGTCGCTTTCCGACCAGTCCTTCTTGCGCAGCGATGGCAGCGAACTGCTGTGCGCTTCTGAAGAGGAAGTCTACGCCGCCCTGGGCCTGCCGTGGATCGCCCCCGAGCTGCGCGAAGACCGCGGCGAGATCGAAGCCGCTCTGCAGGGCCGCCTGCCGCAGCCCGTGCAGCCCGACCAGGTGCTCGCCGAGCTGCACGCCCACACCACCTGGAGCGACGGCCGCCTCACGGTGCTGGAACTGGCCCACCAGGCCCGCCAGCGCGGCCGCAAGCTGCTCGCCATCACCGACCATTCCGCCAGCCTGGGCGTGGCGGGCGGTCTGTCGCCGCAGGATATCCTTGCCCAGCGCCGGGAGATCGACGCCGCCCAGGCCGAAGTAGGCGATTCCATCCGCCTGCTGCAGGGCTCCGAGGTGGAGATCCTGGCCGACGGCGCGCTCGACTTCCCCGACGAAATCCTGGCCCAGCTCGACATCGTCATCGCCTCACTGCACACCGCGCTGCGCCAGCCGCGCCAGCAGGTCACCCAGCGTCTGCTGGCGGCCATTCGCAACCCACACGTCGATATCATCGCTCACCCCACCGGGCGGCTGCTGCCCAACCGCGAAGGCGCTGACCTGGATATGGAGGCGGTGTTCGCCGCAGCTGCCGAAACCGGCACCGTGCTGGAGATCAACGCCAACCCAGCCCGGCTGGACCTGGACGACGCCCATGCCCGCCGCGCCGTTGAACTGGGCATCCGCCTGAGCATCGATACCGACGCCCACTCGGCGAGCGACCTCGACCTGCTGTCCTTTGGCCTGTCGGTGGCCCGCCGCGGCTGGGTTGAACCCGGCAGTGTGATCAATACCTGGCAGCCCGACCGGCTGACGGCCTGGCTGAAATCTCGAGGGTAGGACAAAAAACCGCATTACCCGGGCGCGCAGTCTGCGCGCCCGCAGAGAACCGGATCGAAATGAAAACCCGTACCGTAAAAACTTGCTTACTGGCATTCCTGGCTCTGGCGCTGCTGCTGCCGCTCTACGGCCAATCTGCCCGGGCGGCGGCCGCTCCGGCGGCGGCTGCTCCGGCATCCGGCCTGGCGGCCAAGGCCACCAAAACCCCGCGTTCCACCGGCGGCGCAGCCGCCGGCGCTCCCAGCCCGTATGACGTCATCGCGGCGGTCAACAGCGTGCGCGCCGCCCACGGTTTGGCCGGCTTCACCACCAACGGGGCCTTGATGGCCGCTGCCCAGGCCCACTCCGATTACCAGGCTGCGATCGACTCAACCACGCACACTGGCTCCGGCGGCACCACGGTCAAGACGCGTGCCCTGGCTGCCGGTTATGGCGGCGGCGCAGACGTCTCAGTGATCGAGAACATCTACGGCGGGATGGGCGCTTCGGTCCAGAACGCGGTCGGTTGGTGGCAGGGCGATGCCATCCACCTGAACACGCTGCTGGCCGAACGGCAGACCGATGCGGGCGCCGGCGTGGCGGTTTCCGCTAGCGGCGTGGTGTATTTCACTCTGGATGTGGGCGCGGTGGTCGGCGGCTCGGCCCCGGTTATCACCGGCGGCGGCGCGCCCGCCGCAGCCGGGGGCGACGCCGCCGCGGGCGCCGGCGCGGCTGCGGTCAGTTACAACCCGATCGCCCTGGCC
>JBJSYW010000419.1:0-3897 GCA_046089985.1 Chloroflexota bacterium | reverse complement strand
TCAGCATCCCCTTCATCTTCCTCTCTGCCCGCTCCGACCCGGCCGACCTGCTCAAAGGACGCAGCCTGGGGGTCGAGGATTACCTGACCAAACCGATCCGCCGCGAGGAGTTGGTCACCACCATCCGCTCGCGCCTGAGCCGCTTCAACCAGGCTCAGATGGCTATGGTGCGCCAGGCTTACCTGGACAGCCTGGTGACGCTGGCCGGCGCGATCGAGCAGCGCGCCCCTGGCGAGCCGGACCACATCCAGCGCGCCACCCGGCTGGCGCTGCTGCTGGCTGCCCGCCTGGGTTGGGCCGAGCACCGCCTGGAGATGCTGCGCTTCGCCGCCATCCTGCACGATATCGGCAAGATCCACATCTCGGCCGCCACGCTGTTCAAGACCACCCCACTGACCGCGGATGAATGGGCGGTGATCCGCCGCCACCCGGTGACCGGGGCTGAAATGATCAAAGACGTGCCGTTCCTGACCGGCTGCATCTCCTACGTGCGCCACCACCATGAACAGTGGCAGGGCGGCGGCTACCCAGACGGGTTGGCCGGAGAGGCGATCCCCGACGGAGCGCGCATCCTGGCCGTGGTGGACGCCTTCGACCGGATCTGCAGCCCGCGCGTCTACGCCGCCGCCCGCCCAGCAGACCAGGCGCTGGACGAGCTGCGCGCCCTGGCCGGCCGGCGCTACGACCCGGCAGTAGTCGAGGCGCTGTACGCCGCCTGGCAGGCCGGCGAAGTGCAGGCGATCTATCCTACTCCACCGGCTTGAGCGGTGTGCGCGCCGCCGCCAGGCGGCGTGATTGGGCCAGGTTAATCAGCACCACCGCGCTGACAATCACCCCCGCCGCCAGCAGCACGCGCAGCGTCAGCGGCTCATCGGCGAACAGGTAGCCCAGGAAGACCGCCACCAGCGGGTTGACATAGGCATAGGTGGAGACCAGCGTGGTGGGCGCCACGCCCAGCAGCCACGAGTAGGACGTATACCCCAGCAGCGAGCCAACCAGCACCAGGTAAAGCAGCGCCCAGGCCGAGCGCGGCGTGACGGCTGCCAGGTCCAGCCGGCCCCACTCGCCCAGCAGGGTGGCAACCAGGAGCATCGCCGCCCCGCCCGCCAGCATTTCCATACTGGTGGCCAACAGCGGTAAGCGCGGCAGTTCGGCATGATGCTCACGCCCGTAGATCGATCCGATCGCCCACAGCAGCGAAGCCAGCGCCAGTGCCCCCGCCCCCAGCAGGTCCACCCCGCCGGCGGCGCCCTGGAAGCTGCCCGGGCCGATCAACAGAGCGATCCCGGCGAACCCCACCAGCACCCCCAGCAGCGTCAGCGCAGAAGGACGCCGACCGCCCGGGCGCAGCGCGTCCACCAATACAATCCACAGCGGGGTCGAGCCGATGATCAGCGCCGCCACGCCCGAGACGACATGCTGCTCGGCCCAGGTGACCAACCCATTGCCGCCCAGCAGCAGGAAGATCCCCACCACAGCGGTTGTGCGCCACTCCCGGCGGGTGGGCCAGGCCGCCCCACGCAGGCGCATCAGCGCCATCAACAGCCCGCCGGCCATTAAAAAGCGGAACGCCGCCAGCAGGAATGGTGGCAGCGTTTCCACGCTGAAACGGATCGCCAGGTAAGTGGATCCCCAAACAATATACAGGGTCAGCAGTGCGCCCCAAATGCGAAGCTTCATACGGTCCTCCCGGTAAACAATCGCAGTTGAAATACCGGCCGATCATACCGCAAAAGCTGCACTTTGGGCAATTCCTATGATCGGGATAAAAGGAAGGAGCCGGCTCCCCGTGCGGGGAACCGGCTCCCTGGCTATCCAATCAAATCAGGCGCAGATCAGTCGCCGGAGGCCTTGGTCGGCTCGACGGCGGTCAGCTTCGGGGCAGCCTTCTTGCTGCGCAGGATCGACCACACAACCGAGGCCAGCAGCAGCACGACCACCACCCAACCGATGAAATCCAGGTGCTGGTACTTGACCAGGATCGGGGCCGCCAGCAGCGAGACCAGGTTGACCACTTTGATCATCGGGTTTAGCGCCGGGCCGGCGGTGTCCTTCAGCGGATCGCCCACCGTGTCGCCCACCACGCCGGCTTTGTGGCGTTCGGAGCCCTTGCCGGTGTTCTCGGCCAGGTTGCGCGGCTCATCTTCGATGGCCTTCTTGGCATTGTCCCACGCGCCGCCGCCGTTGGCCATGAAGACCGCCAGCAGCTGCCCGCTCAGGATCACGCCACCCAGGAAACCGCCCAGCGCTTCCACGCCCAGCACCAGGCCCAGCAGCAGCGGGGTGATGACCGAGATGGTAGCCAGCGGGATCAGCTCTTTCTGGGCCGAAGCGGTCGAAATGTTCACCACCCGCGCGTAATCGGGGGTGACCTTGCCTTCCATCACGCCGGGGATGCGGAACTGGCGGCGGACTTCCTGCACGATCTCGCCGGCGGCGCGGCTGACGGCGCGGATCGAGAGCGAGCTGAACAGCCAGGGCAGCGCCCCGCCCAACAGCAGGCCGACGAAGACCTGGGTGCTGGAAATGCTGATGCCGGTCAGCGGCTCCAGGCCCATCGAAGCCTGCACCCGGCCGACGTCGGTCAGGTACGAGGCGAACAGGCTGACCGCCGCGATCACCGCCGAGGCGATCGCCACGCCCTTGGTGATGGCCTTGGTGGTGTTGCCCACCGCGTCCAGGTCGGCCATGATCTGGCGCGCCTTGCGGGTGTTTTCGTCAGTGCGGTCGTGCCAGGCCATTTCGCCGATGCCATTGGCGTTATCAGAGATCGGGCCGTAGGAGTCCATCGCCACGTTGTTGCCGGTATGGCTGAGCATACCGATACCGATCATCGCCACGGCATACAGCACATAGGTGGTACCCATATCAGCGTACAGCATCAAAGCGAAGACAAAGCTGACTGCGATGACCAGCAGCGCCCACACGCTCGACTCCATGCCCAGCGACAGGCCGGACAGGATGGTGGTGGCGGGGCCGGTGTCGGTGGCATCCACGATCTCGCGCACCGGGGCATGGCGGGTGGAGGTGAAGTAAGAGGTCAGCGGGTTGAAGGCCACCGCCAGCCCGACGCCGATGGTGGTCAGCATCGCCAGGCGCCAGTCGTTGGCGTACAGGATCGCCACCAGGAACGAGAACAGCACGGTGTTGATGCTCGACACTTCGTACGAGCGGAACATCGCTTCTTCGGCGTCGTGAGCGCGCAGGGCCTTGATCGGGAAGTTCTCCCAGATCGGCACGGTGAAAGTGCCCAGGATCGAGCTGATCACGCCGATGCCACGGATGATTAACGGGTAGACGATCCACTTCAGGCTGTGGGTCGGGTCCAGCGTGACCAGCGCCAGACCCAGGATCAGCCCGGAGACGATGGTGACTTCGTAGCTCTCGAAGATGTCAGCCGCCATACCGGCGCAGTCGCCGACGTTGTCACCTACCAGGTCGGCCACCACGGCTGCGTTGCGCGGGTCGTCCTCGGGGATGTCTTTCTCAACCTTGCCCACCAGGTCGGCGCCGACGTCGGCCGCCTTGGTGTAGATGCCGCCGCCCACGCGCATGAACAGCGCCAGCAGCGTACCACCGAAGCCGAAGCCCAGCAGGGCATCCGGGGCAGCCTTACCGAAGATCATGAAGATCACCGTTCCGCCCAGCAGGCCCAGGCCGTCGGTCAGCATGCCGGTGACGGTGCCGGAGTAGTAGGCGATCGACAGGGCTTCATTGAAGCCGCGCCGGGAAGCCGCAGCCACGCGCACGTTAGCCTGGATAGCCATGCGCATGCCCAACTGCCCAACCAGCAGCGAGAAGGTGGCGCCCAGCACGAAGGCCACCGAGCGGCCGATGGCGATGGCGATCACGGCGCTGTCGCCGAATGCTTCCAGCGCTGCAGGGGTCGGGGCTACC
>JBJSYW010000418.1:0-2816 GCA_046089985.1 Chloroflexota bacterium | reverse complement strand
GAGAGCAGCTTCGCCCGACGCAGGATCTCGGTCACGCCCAGGGCGTATACCAGCGATGAATCTTTTAGCACGATCGAGGCCTCGTTGGACCAGGGCGGGATCGCCAGCCGCAGCGCCTGCGGCAGCACGATATAGCGGATGGCAGCCAGGCGCGGCATCCCGATGGCACGCGCCGCCATCATCTGCCCCCCACTGACCGACAGGATCGCCCCGCGAAAGATCTCCAACTGGTAGGCGCTGCTGACCACTCCCAGGGCAATCGAACCGGCCCAAAACGGGGTCAGGCTGACCGCGCCGGAGATGACGAAGTACAAAATGAAGAGCAGCACCAGCGGCGGGATGCCGCGCATCACGGTGCTGTACAGGGTAACCAGCGCCGGGACCGGGCGCGGGCCGTAGACGTGCAGCAGCGCCAGCAGCAGCCCGATCACCAGACCCATCGGCAGCGCGGCCAGCGTGACCCCCAGCGTGGTGGCGGTTCCAGCCCCAATATAGCTCAGGAAGTCGATCAGCATGCCAGCCTGCCTTCCTCAGACACAAAAACGGGCGTTTTTGCGGGTGGTCTCCCGAAAAAACGCCCGCGCTTGCCAGCCTACTGGCCGCCGCCGATATGGGTCGACGCCAGCTGGTCGATGAAGCCTTCTGACTGCAGCAGCTTGATCAACTCGTTCAGCGCCTGGGCCAGAGCCGTATCGCCGTTCGGGATGACGATGTTCATCGGGCCGCCGGACAGCACGCCGGTGTAGACGATCTTCAGCCCACCCTGCTGCTTGGCCAGCGCTTCGGCCGGAACCTGGTCCGACATCAACACCTGGATGCGGCCGGACTTCAGATCCAGCACAGCCTGGTCCACCCGGTCGTAGCGGAACAGGTTGGCTTCGGGCAGCTTGCCGCCCTTAACCAGCGTATCGGTCAGCCAGCCGTCCTGGGTGGTGCCGGTCTGCACGCCCACCATGTACTGGGCCACATCTTCGGGGTTGTTGATCGTCCCACTGAAGCCATCCGCCACCATGAAGGAATCCTCGGAAGTGAAATAGGCCTCGGTAAAGTCGATCTTCTCATCGCGCTCTTCGCTGTAGTTGAAGGCCGAGATGGCGGCGTCGATCTTGCCTTCCTGGACCGCGGCGATCAGGCTGGCGAAGGGCATATCGACCCACTCGACCTTGACGCCAGGCGCTTGGCCAGTTCTTCCATCAGGTCGATATCAAAGCCGACCTTCTTGCCGGCGCTGTCGACCGATTCAAACGGCGGGTAATCCGCCGAAGTGCCGACGCGGATCACACCCGCGGCCTTGATCTTGTCCAGGTGGCTTTCGCCGGCCGGCTGGGCCGGGGCCTGGGTGGCGGCGGGCTGAGCAGGCGCTTCTGTCGCCTGGGGGGCGGCCGGTGCGCAGGCGCCCAATACCAGGGCCGCCAGCACCAGCATAGACAATACCTTAACCTTCATGCGTAACTCCTCCAATAGATTGTTTTCTCAGCTGCCGGCGGTACAACGCAAACGCGCCCCCGGGCGGCAGCAGGTTCGACGCAGCTGCCAGGCAATCTACCGGCAGCGCCAACCATTTTAATACAGAACCGGGGGCTTCATGAGTGTAATCCGGGTTATAAAGGCGGTGACAAATGTCACCAGAAATGGCATTTCCAGCCATCTGCGGCGCATTTCAGGCAGCAGCCGCCCCGCCCGGGCTGCGCGGCCGGTTCATTCATCCCGATTACGGGCCGAAAGCGCCGCCCGGCGGGCGCGCAGGCGCTCGCGGTTCAGGTCACGATGCACAAAATCATCCTGGCGGATGGTGACCTGCACCGCCGAGATGACCTTGACCGGCGGCGAGCCGGCGGTGGCCTGAATGGTGTACTCGCCGGGCGGCAGCGGCTCGCCAAAATCGTCATAACCGTCCCAGCGAAACAGGTGGATGCGCGCCGAGCGGCGGCGGTTCTTCAGCAGCGTCGCCATCACCTGCCCATCGTCATCCAGCACTTCCAGCGTCACCCGGGAGGCCTGGCTCAGGTCCAAGGCCAGCTCCAACATGCGGTCCTCGCCGGGCAGCCCGGGGGTAAAGGCATTCTGGTCGACCGACAGGTACAGCGAGACGTGGTTCTGGCGCAGGTAGAACAGCGCCATCAGCAGCAGGGCCGCCGCCGCCACCGGCACCACGAAGCCGGGCAGCGAGGCCAGATTGCGCCACAGGCGGTCCAGCGCGCCGCTGCCGCCGGGGGCGAAGCGCACCCGCCGCGACAGCACCGCCGTGTTGCCGGCCTGGTCACGGGCGGTCACCTCGACCGCGTTATCGCCTTCCACCAGGTAGACGCTGGTTTGAAAATCGCCCAGCGCCGAGACCGGCACCACTCGCCCGTTGACCTGCACCGTGGCCCCGGCCTCGCTGCGCCCAGAAAGCAGCAGCAGCGCATCGCTAACCGTAGCGCCTTCGCCCACGTTGAGCGAGATCTCCGGCGGGCGGGTCTTGATGTACACCACTCGCTCGACCTCGGTCACGTTGCCCACGTCATCCACCGCCTGCACCTTGACCCGGTTCTCGCCCTCGTTCAGCAGCAGCTGGGTCTCAAACAGCCCCTCCGGGCTGACCTGGGCGGGTTGGTTGTTGACCATCACCGAGACCCCCGCCGGGGCCGCGCCGCGGAAGGTGACGATCGGTTGGTTGGTCCAGGCGGAAGCCGCCGGCTCCACCAGGGTGATCTCTGGCGGGGCGGTGACCAGGTCCACCTGGCGCGAGAGCACGGCGGTGTTGCCGGCCCGGTCTGCGGCGCGCAGCTCGATCAGGTTAGCGCCTTCCACCAGCTTGCGCTGGAAGACGAAGC
>JBJSYW010000417.1:0-4648 GCA_046089985.1 Chloroflexota bacterium | reverse complement strand
GGTGCGGCTGCGCCGGCAGGATCCGGGGCTGCGCAGCTATCATGAACCGGACCTGTGGCTTTACCACCAGGTACGGCCCGAGAGATACCGCCTGGCGGGCCATCTCCGCGCACGTTTCACCGCCGGGCGTTACAGCTACCGGGCGTTTTACGATCCGGCGCAGGTCACCCGCGCCCGGCACCTGGCGGCCTTTGTGGGCCTGCCGCTGCTGATCGCGGCTGGGGCCACCATCGGGGCCGTGGGGCGCGACCGGCGGGTTTACCCGGCCTATCAGAACTATATCTATGAGCGGGTGCTGCCGTGGGTCACGCAGTGGGGCAAGCTGTACCAGCGGCTGTGCGTCCGGCGCTAGCGGATGACCGGCCTCTGGCGCTGCAGCCGGGGACTGCCCCAGTCTATGGTAGGATTAACGCTGATGGAGACAGGCGCGCTGCCCGTGGTGGTCTTTGGGTTCAACCGGCCGGAGAAGCTGCGGCGGGTGCTGCATGCGCTGCGCACGCAGGCGGTTGACCGGCTGGTGGTCTTTATCGATGGACCGCGCACCGAGGCGGACCGCCCGGCAGTGGCAGCCTGCCAGGCGCTGGCGCGGTCGGTGGACTGGGCGCCCAGCGAGCTGCACCTGTGGGCGGAGAACCGCGGCCAGCAGAAGCTGCTCGATAACATCAATCTGGTGCTGGAGAAATATCCCTGGGCGATCATCCTGGAGGACGACTGCCTGCCGATGCCCGGGTTCTACGTCTTTATGCGCCGGGCGCTGGAGCGCTACTGGGAGGATGGGCGCGTGTTCTCGATCGGCGGCTACCAACCGCTGCCGGCGAGTCACTTCACCTCGACCGTCCCGCCCGACCGGCGGGCGCTGGCGCCGTCGGCGCGCTTCATCGGCTGGGGCTGGGCCACCTGGCGAGAGCGCTGGCAGGCGGCGCTGCCCGATATCTTGCATTTCGACACCCTGCTGGACGGCCAGGCGCAGCTGTCGGATATCGCCGGGGCCGATCTGCAGCAGTGGGCGCGTGACACGGCGCGGGGACAGATGCCTTGGAACTGGGATGTGCAGGTGGCTGCGGCTGCCGTCGCCCGGCGGCAGGTGCACCTGCTGGCGACGCGCGGCCTGGTGCGTAACATCGGCATGGACGCCACCGGCATCCACGCCGCCCGGGCGCGGGCGCTGCGCGACCTGTTCCTGCAGAACCGCAACCTGGTGCGTGAGATGCCGTCCGGCCTGGAAATGCCGGAGGACACCCGGCTTGACCTGGATTATGCGGCAGCGCTGCGCCACTTTATGTCGCAAACGCAGGTGATCACCCTGCGGCGGGCGGCGGCGCGCGTGCGCAGCCTGGCGCTCGGCTGGCTGCCTGGCGGAGAGCGCCGCCTGGGGCTGGGGCTATGCCCGCCGGCGGGAGCGCGGCCGGCGCGCCGGGCGCTGCTGGCGGTGCGGGCGGCGGCGCTGTCCATTCCGCGAGTGGACGAGCGCTTTGCCTGGGAAATTGAGACCTTCTATGTGCACGAAATGGTGGCCGCGCTGGCCCAGGCCGGTTACTGTGTGGATGTGATCGACCGGCGGGATGCGGTATTCCAGCCACACGGACGGTATGACCTGTTCATCGGGCAGGGGCGGCGCAGCTTTGATGCGCTGGCGCGCCGGCTGCAGCCGGTGGTTCCGTGCCTGTACCTGGCGATCGACGGCGATGACGCTGCGCCTGCCTGTGCAGACGGGGTGATCGCCATCGGTGCAAGCTGCGGCTGGTCGCAGCCTCCCGCGAGCGCGCCGGAGCCGGCTCGGGCCGGCGGCGGGCGGCCGCGGGTCAGCCTGGCAGGGGCAGTGCTCAACGACGATCAGATCGAGTGGCGGCCGCGCCGGCTGGACCAGGCGCGCCGGCATTTTCTGTGTGACGCCGCGATAGGAGCGGACGCAAGCGACCTGGCGCAGACGCTGGAAGCATTTGCCGGGCTGCCTGAGCAGCTGTGGGTGATTGCGAACCCGGGGATGGCGCGCCGCCCCCCGTTTGTGGAATTTGCGGCGCAGCCCAATATTCACCTGGTATTCCAGGCCGCGCCGCGCTCTGCGGCGCGCAGCCGGCTGCTGTGGTCTTGCGGCGGCGTCGTCGCCGCCGGGTGTCATCCCGGGCAGCGCCAGGCGCTGCTTGAAGCGATGCAGCAGGGCCTGATCCCGCTGGCATCTTCGGCGTTGGAAGTGGACCTGGCGGATTTTGGCTTCAATCTGGAGCCGCCGGTGGGCGCTGCGCTGCGCCGGGCGCTGCTGACCTGCGCCGGTCTGCCGTTGGATGAACTGGAGCGCCGGTCGCAGCAGGCGCGCCGGGTGGTGTGGGAGCAGTATGCCGAGGCCGGTTTCGCCCGGCGCTTTATCACCGCGGTGCAGACTTTGCTGGAGGCGTATGCGGCTGGTGCTTGACGGGATCATCTTCCAGAAGGACCCGCACGGCGGGGTGGCGCGGATGTTCCGCGAGATCCTGCCGCGCATGTGCGAGCTGGACCCCGAACTGCAGGTGACGCTGTTCCTGGACGGGCCGGTGCAGGCGGCGCTGCCGGCGCACGCCCGGATCACCGTCCAGCGCGCCCCGGCTGTGCGGCGCACGCTGCGCGTGCGCGGCGCGGCCGGCAGGCTGCTCTACCCGCTGCGCCGGCTGGCCGGCCGGGCGTGGGACCGGCTGCGCGCCCACTGGCTGGGGAGCGGGGCGGGGGCGATCTGGCACAGCACCTATTACACCCTGCCGCCGCGCTGGGACGGCCCGCAGGTGGTGACCGTCTATGACATGGCCCACGAGCAGATGGCCGAATTCTTCACCGACCCGGTCGACGAATTGGGCCGGCGGATGAAGCAGCGCTGCGTCGAGCAGGCCCAGGCGGTGATCTGTATTTCGGAAAGCACCCGCCGGGCGGTAGCGCGCCAGTATGCCGTCCCCGCCGGCCGGCTGCACCTGGTGTACAACGCCTGCAGCCCGGTCTTCCGCCGCCTGGCAGACCCGCCGGCGCTGGACGGCGAGCTGCAGGAGCCGTTCATCCTGTACGTCGGCAGCCGGGCCTTTTATAAGAATTTTGGTGGGCTGTTGGACGCCTATCGCCAATGGCCGCAGCGCGAGCGGGTGCGCCTGGTGGCGGCAGGGCAGCCGTGGACGGAGGGCGAGCGCCACCGGCTGGCCGAGCTGGGCCTGGACCGGCGGGTGCTGCTGCGCACGCAGGTCAGCGATGAGCAGCTGTGCCGGCTGTACAACGCCGCCCAGGCGTTCGTCTTCCCGTCGATGAACGAAGGCTTTGGCATCCCGCTGCTGGAGGCGCTTGCCTGTGGCTGCCCGGTCGTGGCCGCGCGCCTCCCGGTCTTCATGGAAGTGGCTGGGGAAGCGGCGCGCTATTTCTGGCCTGACCGCCCGGATGAACTGCTGGCCGCGCTGGACGCCGCGCTGGCTGAAGGACGCAGCGCTGCCCAGGTGGCCGCCGGGCTGCAGCGGGCGCAGGCCTTCTCCTGGGAGCGCACGGCGGAACAGACCCTGGCGGTGTACCGGTCGGTCTATGGATAGCCTGCCGCTGGTCACGCTGGTCACGCCGTCATATAACCAGGGCCGTTTCCTGGAAGCGGCGCTGCGCTCGGTGCTGGAGCAGGATTACCCCCGCGTGGAGTACCTGGTGTACGACGGCGGCTCGAACGACCAGAGCCAGGCGATTCTGCAGCGCTATGCGGACCGGCTGGCCTATTGGGAAACTGCGCCCGACCGCGGCCAGGCGCATGCCATTAACAAGGGGCTGGCGCGTTCCCGGGGCGAGCTGCTGGGCTGGCTGAACTCGGATGATGTGCTGGCCCCCGGGGCGCTGCGCCGGGCGGTCGAAGCGCTGCAGGCCAACCCGCAGGTGGACGTGGTCTATGGCCGGCTGGTGCGCATCGACGAGCAGGGCCGGCGGCTGCCGACCCCCGTGCTGCCCAAGGACCGGCTGACCTACGGGCTGGAGCGGGTGATCGGCGAGTGTATTGTCAATCAGCCGGGAGCGCTGTGGCGGCGCGGGGTGATGGAGCGGGTGGGTCTGCTGGACGAGCGGCTGCGCTACAACCTGGATTACGAGTACTGGATGCGCATAGCTGTGAACGGCGGGCGCTTCCTGCGCCTGGATGACACCCTGGCGCTGTTCCGCCTGAGCCGTGAGTCGAAGACGGTTGGGCAGGCGGCGGAGATGGCCCTGGAGCAGCTGGACACGCTGGAGCGCCTGCTGGCCCAGCCGGATCTGCCCGAGCGCCTGGGGCTGGCTCCCGAACAGGTGCGCCGGCAGGCGCGCTACGCCCGGGCGGTGATCGGACTGCACGCCTGCTACGGTTTCCTGAAGCAGCGGCGCTGGCGGGCGGCTGCCGGCTGGCTGGGTTATGCCGCAGCGCGTGATCCGGCGCTGCTGTTTGACCGGCGCTGGCGCGACCTGCTGCAAGCCGGGATCAAACGTCGCCTGGAGCGTCCGAAACCCGGATCATAATTTATAATACGCAAAAGCACTCTTGGAGGATCGCCTTGCCCACAAAATTGAGCCGTTACGCCGACGGGGTGATGGAAGCTGCCTGGTTGGCGGCGTTGATCGTTGTCCCGGTGTTCTTCAACGTCTATTCCAGCCGGATTTTTGAACCGGATAAGCTCACGCTGCTGCGCTCGCTGGC
>JBJSYW010000416.1:0-9130 GCA_046089985.1 Chloroflexota bacterium | reverse complement strand
TAATAAGACGACGGACCAGTTCATCGTTCGCCGCCGCGGTAAGAACCGCTAGGAATTGGAGAAGGTACTATGGGACGTTCATTAAAAAAAGGGCCGTTTATCGAACCCAAGCTCCTTGAGCGGGTCGAAGCCATGAATGAGCGCAGTGAAAAGAAGGTCATCCGCACATGGAGCCGTGACTCCACCATCTTCCCCCAGATGGTTGGTCACACCATCGCTGTGCATGATGGCCGCCGGCATGTGCCGATCTACATCACTGAGAACATGGTAGGCCACAAGTTGGGCGAATTCGCCCCGACCCGCGTTTATCGCGGTCATGTCGCTGAGAAGAAAGGCAAGAAGTAGGAGAGCGCCATGGCTACCGATATTTTCGCTAAGGGTCGCAATGTTTCGATGTCGGCGCAGAAAGTGCGCCTGATCGCCGACCTGGTCCGTGGCAAGGACGTGACTGAAGCGCTCACGCTGCTGAAGTTCACCCCCAACCGCGCCGCCCACCCGGTCTACAAGATTCTCGCTTCCGCGATGGCGAACGGCGAGGAGAACTTCGGCGTCAGCCGGGACGATATGTACGTCTATCGCATCTTTGCCGACGAAGGCCCCACTCGCAAGTGGCGCCGCTTTGGCGCTCGCGGTCGGTTCAAACCCTGGTTGCGGCGCTCTTCGCACGTCACGGTTATCCTGCGCGAGCGGGAATCGAAATAAGGAGATCGTATGGGTCGCAAAGTACATCCGATTGGTTTTCGTCTGAAAATCAACAAGACCTGGGAAGGGCGCTGGTTCGCCGAAGGCCAGGACTATGTGACGAACCTGCACCAGGATTTCCACCTGCGTAAACTGGTCCGCGCCGAAGCCCCCAAGGCCGGCGTTTCACGGGTCGACATCGAGCGCTTCCCCGGCAAGGTGAAGGTCATCGTTCACACCGCCAAGCCCGGCATTCTGATCGGTCGCAAGGGCGAGAACGTCAAGAAGATCCGTCTGAGCCTGGAAGCCGTGGTCGGCAAGAAGATCGACCTGGAAATCAAAGAGATCAAGTCGCCGGATCTGGACGCCTACCTGGTGGCCCAGAACATCGCCGAGCAGATCGAGCGCCGCATCAGCCACCAGCGCGCCATGAAGCGCGCCATGCAGCAGGCCCAGCGCCAGGGCGGCGAAGGCATCCGCATCGAGGTGTCTGGCCGTTTGAGCGGCGCCGAAATGGCCCGCACGATCAATATGCGTGAAGGTCGCGTGCCTCGCCAGACGCTGCGCGCCGACATCGACTATGCCCGCGCCGAAGCCCTGACCACCTACGGTCGCATCGGGGTCAAGGTGTGGGTCTACAAAGGCGAAGTCCTGCCCGAGCTGGAAGAAAAGCCAGAATCGACTGAAGGCGTGTACGTCAGTGAATAGAGGTTGTCATCATGTTGATGCCTAAGAGAATCAAGTACCGCAAGCAAATGCGCGGCCGTATGAAGGGTAAAGCCTTCCGCGGCGCCGAAGTGCTGTTTGGTGATATCGGCCTGAAGGCGATGGAACCTGGTTGGGTGACCGCCCGCCAGATCGAAGCCGCCCGCCGCGCCATCGTCCGAGGTATGCGCCGGCGTGGCAAGATGTGGATCCGCATCTTCCCGGATAAGCCCGTCACCCACAAGCCCGCCGAAACCCGCATGGGTAAAGGCAAAGGCAATGTGGAGTTCTGGGTGGCGGTGGTACGCCCCGGCCGGATCATGTTCGAGGTCGGCGGCGGCCTGCCCGAGGACATCTCGCGCGAAGCGCTGCGCCTGGCCCAGTACAAGCTGGCGATCCGCACCAAGATCGTTGGCCGCCATGACCAGGTAGGAGGCGAATAATGGCTGAGAAGAACCAGAAGCTGCGCGAGATCTCGCTCGACGAGCTGCGCAAGCAGATCAACGATACCCGCGAAGAGCTGATGAAGCTCCGTTTTCAGCAGGCGACCGGTGAACTGACCGACCACACCCGCCTGCGCCATGCTCGCCGGCAGATTGCCCGCCTCACCACCATCCTGGCTGAGCGTGAGAAGGAAGCCGCGAATGGAGGCGCCAAATGAATAATCGTCGCCGTATGATTGGTGTTGTCACCAGCGACAAAATGATGAAGACGGTGGTGGTCGAAGTTTCCCACACCTACCGCCACCGCCTGTACAAGAAGGTTGTCCACAGCCGCCGGCGCTTCATGGCTCATGACGAGCTGGGCTGCAAAGTGGGCGACAAGGTTCAGATCGTGGAAAGCCGCCCGCTCTCGCGCCACAAGCGCTGGGTGGTTGAGACGATCATGCGCCGCGAGATTGGCGCCGGTGAGGCTCCGCTCTCCGATATCACTGGTGCGGAGGCTTCGGCATGATCCAGCACGAGACTCGTTTGAAAGTTGCCGACAACACCGGCGCTCGCGAGCTGCTGGTGATCCACGTCATGGGTGGGTCGACTCGCCGCTATGGGCGCGTGGGTGATGTGGTGGTGGCCGCGGTCAAGTCGGCTGCCCCGCAGGGCTCGGTCAAGAAGTCCGACATCGTCAAGGCTGTGATCGTGCGCTGCGCCAAGGAATGGCGCCGTGAAGACGGCTCGACGATCCGCTTCGACGACAACGCGGCGGTGATCCTGGATACCGATGGCAAGAACCCCAAAGGCACCCGTATCTTTGGCCCGGTCGCCCGTGAGCTGCGCGAAAAAGGTTTTATGAAGATCGTCTCGCTGGCCCCCGAGGTTCTCTAGGGCCGGTGGTGAGCGTAGATACGCAGGAGCGATAACGTGAAAGTCAAGATTCGCAAAGGTGATACTGTTGAGATCATCAGCGGCAGCCTGGAAGACAAGGGCAAGCGCGGCGAGGTGATCAAGGTTCTGCCTGAAGCTGGCCGCCTGGTGGTGGCGGGTATCAATATCCGCAAGAAACACCAGCGCCAGGTGCAGACCCAGGGCCGTACGCTCAACCCTGGCATCATCGAGTTCGAAGGCCCGATCTCGATCTCGAATGTTATGCTGGTATGCCCCGAATGCCACGAACCCACTCGCGTCGGTCTGTCGCGCAAGGATGATGGTGTGGTCCGGGTATGCAAAAATTGCCAGGCGCAGTTCAGCTAACCGGCTGTAGGAGTAAGACAATGGCTCATCTGTTGAAAGAACGGTTTGATAAGGAAGTCTTGCCGGCGCTGAAAGAGACGTTGCACCTTCAGAACGTCATGGAAACGCCGCGCATTCAAAAAGTCGTGGTGAACATCGGCCTGGGCGAAGCGCTGGATAATGCCAAAGCCCTGGATGCCGCTGTCGCCGACCTGCAGGCCATCACCGGTCAGAAACCGGTGGTTACCAAGGCCCGCAAGAGCATCGCCAACTTCAAGCTGCGCGAAGGCCGCGCGATTGGCGCCAAGGTGACCCTGCGCGGCGAGCGCATGTGGTCCTTCCTGGATCGTCTGATGAACATCGCCCTGCCCCGCGTGCGCGATTTCCGCGGCATTTCGCCGGATTCGTTCGACGGGCGCGGCAACTACACCCTGGGCTTCCGCGAGCAGCTGGTCTTCCCCGAGATCGAGTACGATAAAATCGACAAGCTGCGCGGTCTGGAAGTGACCATCGTCACCTCCGCCCGGACGGATGATCATGGTCGGCAGCTGCTTGCTATGCTCGGCATGCCGTTTAGGAAGGAAGGTTAACCGTGGCAAAGAAAAGTATCGTAATCAAGGAAACGCGGCGGAAGTACCCGATCCGCGTGCGCAACCGCTGCAAGATCTGCGGCCGCCCGCGTGGGTATATGCGCCGATTCGGCCTGTGCCGAATTTGTTTCCGTGAACTGGCGCTGCAGGGCAAGCTCCCTGGCGTGGTAAAGTCTTCCTGGTAGCCGGGCGGAGGATGTGAACATGAGTATGACTGATCCGATTAGCGATATGCTGACTCGCCTCCGCAACGCTCTGATGGCCGGGCACAATGTGACTGCCCTGCCTTACTCCAAGATCAAGGAAAACATCGCCAAGATCTTGCAGGAAGAAGGTTACATCGCGGGGTACGAGGTTGTTGATGGCAAGATTACTGGCTCGAAAATCATGCGGGTCCAGTTGAAGTATGTCGGCGAGCGGCGCGAGCGCCGGCCGGTGATCACCGGTCTGGAGCGCGTCAGCCGGCCAGGCCGCCGGGTCTACACCGGTAAGCAGGAGATCCCGTGGGTCCTGTCGGGGATCGGCATCGCCATCCTCTCCACGCCCAAGGGTGTGATGACCGGCCAGCGCGCCCGCCAACTGGGCGTCGGTGGCGAGGTCCTGTGCAAGGTCTGGTAAGGAGCGGTACAGATGTCTCGTATTGGACGTTTACCTATCGCCATTCCGAAGGGCGTCGAGATCCAGATCCAGGGCTCGACCATCAACGTCAAAGGCCCCAAAGGTGAAATGCAGTACACCTTCCCCGGCCGCATGGACGTTGATGTTGAAGACGGTTCGATCCTGGTCAAGCGCAGCAGCGATGACCGGGTGGACCGCTCGCTGCATGGAATGACGCGTGCATTGATCGGCAATATGGTCACCGGTGTCAGCACCGGTTTCCAGAAGGTCCTGGAAATCAACGGCGTGGGTTACCGGGCCGAGATCCAGGGCAAGAACCTGGTGCTGTACGTTGGGTACTCGCACCCGGTGGTGATGGAGCCGCCTTCGGGCATCTCCTTTGAAACAGATGCAAAGACCCGCCAGATCAAGGTCTTGGGCTTCGACAAGCAGCTCGTCGGCCAGGTGGCCGCCGATATCCGCAAGGTCCGCCCGCCCGAACCCTACCAGGGCAAGGGGATCAAGTATCTGGATGAGAAGATCCGCCGCAAGGCTGGTAAAGCTGGCAAGGTGTAGACATGGCTAATTACTCTCGATCTGAGGCTCGTGTACGGCGCCACATCCGTGTTCGCCGCAAAGTATCCGGAACCCCGGAGCGCCCGCGCCTGTCGGTTTACCGCAGCACTGCGGAGATCTATGCTCAGGTTATCGATGACGCAGCCGGTCATACGCTGGTGTCTGCTTCCAGCGTTGACCATGACCTGCGCGAGCAGATGGCCAGCCTGAAGAAGAGCGAACAGGCCCAGCTGGTCGGGAAGACCGTGGCCCAGCGGGCTCTCTCGCTGGGGATCCAGAAGGTCGTCTTTGACCGCGGCGGCTTCCGCTATGTCGGTCGGGTCAAAGCGTTGGCCGATGCAGCCCGCGAAGGCGGTCTGGAGTTCTAGTAGAGCGCGGTGAGCTTGCTCGCCGCCTCTACGCAGGAGATAAGTATGACTGACTACGAAAACACCGACTATAACGCCACCGAGCTGGACGAGCGCGTCGTCGACATCGCCCGTGTCGCAAAAGTGGTTAAGGGCGGCCGGCGCTTCTCCTTCCGGGTGACCGTGGTTGTGGGCGATGGCCGCGGCAACGTGGGCATCGGCATCGGCAAGGCCAACGCCGTGCCCGACGCGATGCGCAAGGCTTCCGAGCGTGCCCGCAAGGATATGCACAAGGTCTCGACCTTCAAGACCACCATCCCGCACGAAACCACCGGTAAGGTGGCCGGGTCGCGCGTGCTGCTCAAGCCGGCTTCGCCCGGCACCGGCGTGATCGCCGGCGGCGGCGTGCGCGCCGTGCTGGAAGCCGCAGGCATCTCCGATATCCTGACCAAGTCGCTGGGCAGCAGCAACGTGCTGAACGTCGTCCTGGCCACCATCGACGCCCTGGATCAGCTCAAGTCGCCGGAAGCCGAAGCCGCCCGGCGCGGCAAACCGGTCAAAGACCTGATGCCTTACTGGGAGCGCAGGAAAAATGACTGAGTCCGCTAATACCGAAAAAGTCCTGCGGATCACGCTGGTGAAAAGCCCGATCGGGTATTCCAAGACCCACAAGGCTACCATCCGCACCCTTGGCCTGCGCCGCATGCACCAGACGGTGGAGCAGGTGGATACGCCTGCCCTGCGCGGCATGCTGCGCCAGGTGGCCCACCTGGTCGAAGTTGAAGAACAGGCATAGGTAATCGCATGAAACTGCACGATCTGAAACCTCAAGAAGGTTCGAAGAAGAGCCGCCGGCGCCTGGGCCGGGGTATCTCCGCCGGCCAGGGTAAGACCGCCGGCCGCGGTACCAAGGGCCAGGGCTCGCGCTCGGGCGGCAGCACCCGCCTGTAC
Organism: Chloroflexota bacterium; assembly: GCA_046089985.1. GTDB lineage: Bacteria > Chloroflexota > Anaerolineae > Anaerolineales > UBA4823 > RBG-16-57-11. The sequence goes on along the minus strand of JBJSYW010000416.1, from coordinate 3,016 downwards.
CACCAGGGCGGCAACCTGCCGTTCTTCCGCCGCCTGCCGTTCGTCCGTGGTAAGGGCTTCACCCCGCTGAACCGGGTGGTCTTCAACGAGATCAACCTGGACCAGCTGGCCGAGAAGTTCACCGAAGCGGGCGAAGTGACTTTGGAAGCCCTCGAACAGGCTCGCCTGCTGCGCGACCCGGGCAACCCGGTCGTCCTGCTCGGCCGTGGTGAGATCAACCACGCCCTGACCGTGCGCGTCCACCGCGTCAGCGAAGGCGCTCGGGCCAAGATCGAGGCGGCCGGTGGCCGTGTCGAGTTGATCGACTAAAACGTGGATCGGGGATGCTCGATAGAGCAGGAGCCACCTGCTCATCGGGCGACCTTGATCGACGAAGGAGCCTATACACTATGAAGCGCTCTTCCTGGCGTTACCTGTGGACTTCGCAGGACATCCGGCGTAAGCTGTTGATTACGCTGCTGCTCCTGTCCATCTATCGCCTGGCTGCGCACGTCCCGGTCCCTGGAGTTGACCGTGCCGCGATCGCCAGCATCCTGGTTGGCGGCGGCGCCGGCAGCACCCTGCTCTGCCTGCTAGACCTGTTGTCGGGCGGCACGGTCTCCAACTTCTCCGTCCTGGCTATGGGGGTGTATCCCTACATCACCGCCCAAATCATCCTCCAGCTGCTCGTCCCGATCATCCCGGCGCTGCAGAAGCGCATGGAAGAGGATCCGCGCGAAGGCCAGAAGTGGATGGAGAAGTGGACCTATATCCTGGCCGTGCCGATGGCTGTCCTGCAGGGCATCGGCCAGATCAACCTGTTCAACCAGTTGGGCGGGCAGCCGATCATCCCCGCTTTCGGCTTTGTCGAGGGCGTCTGGCTGTCTTCGGTGGCGATCCTGGCCAGTATGACCGCCGGGACGATGTTCGCTATCTGGTTGGGTGAGCTGATCTCGGAGTTCGGGATCCGCAACCAGGGTCTGTCGCTGATCATCTTCGCCGGCATCGTCTCACGCGTGCCGTCCAACTTCGGCAGCATCCTGGCCGATGAACAGCGCCGGATCTTCCTGGTCATCTTCACGGTCGCCCTGACCATGCTGACGATCTTTGCCATCGTCTATGTGCAGCAGGGCCGTCGCAACGTCCCGGTCATGTACCCCGGCCGGCGCGTTGGCAATCGCATGTCCATGCCCGTCAAAGGCACCCTGCCGCTGACGATCAACATGGCCGGCATGATCCCGCTGATCTTTGCTCAGTCGCTGCTGACCTTCCCGGCGATCCTGGCCAGCTTCTTCGCCAATTCGTCCACCGCGTGGGTCAAATCGGCCGCCACCTGGACCCAAACCCACTTCGGCGGTTCGAGCAACTTCTACTGGATCATGTACTTTTTGATGGTGGTAGCCTTCACGTTCTTCTACACCAACGTGCTGTTCCAACAGCAGAACTATGGTGAGAACCTGAAGCGGGTCGGCGCCCAGATCCCGGGCGTCAGCCGCGGCGCTCCCACCCAGCGCTACCTGAACCGTGTGCTGAGCCGCATCACGCTGCCCGGCGCGCTGTTCCTGGGCATCGTCGCCATCCTGCCCTGGCTGGTGGGCCTGGTCGTCCCCGGCCTGGGCGCCAGCTCGTCCAGCGGCGGCCTGCTGCTCATCCAGTCGGCCGGCTTGCTGATCGTGGTGGGTGTGGTGCGCGATACGTTCTTCAACATCCAGGCCGAGCTGAAGCTGCACGGCTACGATGACGCGCTGCTGATCCGGTAGCCAAACCAGTGCAGGGGAGGGCAGTTATGTCGAAGTTCATCGTGCTGCTTGGGCCTCCGGGAGCCGGCAAAGGCACCCAGGCCCAGATCATCTCTCGCCAGATGGGTCTGCCGCACATCTCGTCCGGCGACATCTTTCGGGAGAACCTGAAAAACCAGACCGAACTGGGCAAGCTTGCCAAGGGCTTTATGGACCGCGGCGAGCTGGTGCCAGACGATGTAACCATCGCCATGATCCGCGAGCGTCTGTCGCGTCCCGACTGCGCTCCCGGCGCCCTGCTGGATGGTTTCCCGCGCACCCCGGCCCAGGCCGAGGCGCTGGATCGCATGCTGAACGAGATCGGCGGGCGTATCACCGCCGTGCCGTACATCAAGGTCGCCGAAGAGGTGCTGATTGACCGCCTGACCGGGCGCTGGACCTGCCGTGCGCAGGGCCACGTCTACCACGAGCGGCACAATCCCCCCCAGGCTGCCGGGGTGTGCGATGTGGATGGGTCGGAGCTGTACCAGCGTGATGACGACAAGGCCGAAACGGTGGTAAACCGCATTCGGGTCTACCTGCAGCAAACTTCCCCGTTGATCGAGTACTACCGCCGGGCGGGGACGCTGGTCGAGGTCGACGGCACACAGCCGATCGACCAGGTGAGCGCCGAACTGCTGGCGGCGTTGAAGTAGAGAAGCCGGCGCCGGGCGACCGGCGCCGCAGATGGATTGTGTGATCGAATGAGTTGGGACCGGAATATCGTAATCAAAAATCAGGCTGAGCTGGCGCTGATGCGCGAAGCCGGCCGGGTAAACGCCCAGGCGCTGGCCGTGGTGCGCGACATGCTGCGCCCCGGGGTCACCACCGCTGAACTGGATGCCGCCGCCGAGCAGGTGATTCGCAAAGCCGGCGGGATCCCAGTCTTCAAGGGCTATGGCGAACCGCCGTACCCGGCCACGCTGTGCGTGAGCGTCAATGAAGAGCTGGTGCACGGCATTCCGGGCAAGCGCAAGCTGAAAGAAGGCGACATCGTCTCGGTGGACTGCGGCACGCTGCTGAACGGCTTTGTGGGCGACTCAGCCTTCACTGCCGGGGTGGGCCAGGTCTCTGAGACAGCTGCCAGGCTGTTGGAAGTGACCGAGAAATCGCTGTATGAGGGCATCGCCCAGATGCAGGCGGGCAACCATACCGGCGACGTCTCGGCAGCCATCCAGCGCTTTGTAGAGGGCCAAGGCTTTCACGTGACGCGTGAGTACACCGGGCATGGGGTGGGCCAGCATATGCACGAAGGCCCG
>JBJSYW010000415.1:0-3387 GCA_046089985.1 Chloroflexota bacterium | reverse complement strand
ATGGCGTGGAAGCCGGCCTAAGTACCCAGGAGAACGTGGATATGTTTTGGCGGATCGGAAATCACGGGGCAGCAGCCCCTGAGGTGGAAGGCGCGGCTGATATGTCTTGACCCGCGCAGCGCGCCCGGCGCGCTGCACTGTCCCTCAGGAAGCCCACCCCAACCTGCGCACCTGCTTGCCGCTTTGCAGGCGCTGCACCCGGTTCGCCGTCGGATAGCACTTGGTCCAGGCGGCGTTTTTTATTGCTTGGGTAATCTGCAGGAGGTGTCTGATGGCTTTCCTGAGCCAGATCATCGGACGACCGGTCACCGATCGGGATGGCGCCGCCGTGGGCGTGCTGAAGGATATTATCGCTCGCCCGCTGGAGCCGATCCCGCACCCGGTGGTGCAGGCGATTGTGATTGACCGGCACGGCAGCCTGCTGACCCTGCCGTACAGCGATGTGGCGGCGCTGCTCTCGCGGGCGGTGCCGTTGAAGTCCAGCGTCGCGGATGTGCAGCCATATGAATCGGCGGCAGAAGATATCTTCCTGGCCCGGGATGTGCTGGATAAGCAGATTATCGACACCGATGGCGCGCGCGTGGTGCGGGTCAATGACCTGGAACTGGTGCGCGTCAACGATACGGTGCTGGTCAGCAACGTGGATGTGGGGGTGACCGGCATCCTGCGCCGCTTGGGGCTGAACTGGATCGGCAGCCGGCTGGGGGCGCGCTTTGAGGCGATGCACAGCTTTATCTCCTGGGATGATATGGAGCTTTTCCAGCAGGACAGCATGATGCGCCTGCGCGTCCCGGCCCAGAAGATCAAAGATCTGCACCCGGCCGATATCGCCGAGATCATCAGCGACCTGAACCGGCTGCAAAGCACGCAGCTGCTTGAGTCGTTCGACATCGAGCAGCTGGCTGACGCCCTGCAGGAAGTTGAGCCGGAGTTCCAGGCCAGCCTGATCGAGAACATGGACGATGAGCGCCTGGCGGACGTGCTGGAGGAGATGGACCCTGACGACGCCGCCGACCTGCTGGCTGAGCTGGACCCAGAGCGCTCGGAAGATCTGCTGGAGCTGATGGAAGACGAAGACGCCGAGGATGTGCGCCGCCTGCTGCAGTATCCGGAAGATTCGGCCGGCGGGATCATGACCACCGAGTACGCCACCGTGCCGCCGGGGCTGAACGCTGCCCAAGCGCTGGACCACCTGCGCGCCAACGCCACCGAGGCTGAAACGCTGTTTTATGTCTATATCGTCGACGTGCTGGAACACCTGATTGGGGTATGCTCGCTCAGCCACCTGGTGTTGGCCCCGCCGGACACCCCGATTGCCGGGATCATGAAGACCAACCTGGTGACGGTGGAACTGCAGGACGACCAGGATGATGTGGCCCAGGTGGTGTCGAAATATAACTTGCTGGCTGTGCCGGTGGTGGACAGCCACAACCGGCTGCACGGGATCGTTACCGCCGACGATGCCCTGGACAAGATCATCCCCACTGCGTGGAAGAAGCGCCTGCCGCGCTTCTATCATTAATCCCCGGGAGGCAGCCGATGACCGATAACTTTACCCCACGCCGCGCTCGCCGCCCGCGCCCGCTGCTCTCAAACCTGCTGCGCCGCCTGGCGCTGTTCTTCTCGGTCTTTGGACCGGCTACGATCACCGCAATGGCTGATAACGACGCCGGCGGTGTGGCTACCTATTCGATCGCCGGAGCCACGCTGGGCTACCCGGTGCTGTTCCTGCTGCTGCCGATCACGCTGCTGCTGGCGGTGACCCAGGAGATGGGCATGCGTCTGACCGTCACCACCCGGCGCGGCCTGGCCGACCTGATCCGCGAGAAGTTCGGCCTGAAGGTCTCAATCTTCATCTTCCTGTGCCTGATGATCGCCAACATGGGCACGCTGGTCACCGAGCTGTCGGCGGTGAAGACCACCAGCGCCATGTTCGGCGTGCCGGCGGCCCCGGCGGTGGTGGGGATGGTGCTGGTGGCCTTCCTGGTGATCACGCGTGGCAACTACCGCCTGACGCAGAACATCATGCTGCTGTCGAGCGTGTTCTATATCTCCTACATCGTCTCGGCGGTGATGGCGCGTCCGGATTGGGGCATGGCGCTGGGCAACCTGGTCTTCCCGCACGGGGTCGAGGTCGACCCGGCCTACATGCGCAGCTACCTGCTGATCGGGATGGGTGTGCTGGGCACCACCATCACCCCCTGGGGCCAGTTCTTCGTCAGCAGCTTCGCCTATGACAAGCAGATCGAGAAGGGCAAGCTGTTCTTTGCCCGGCTGGAGACCTACTGGGGCGCGTTCCTGACCGATTTCTTCTCGTTTTTCATGATCGTCGCCACTGCAGCCACGCTTTTCATCCACCAGATCCCGCTCACCTCCGGCGAGCAGGCCGCCCTGGCAATCCAGCCGTTTGCCGGCAAGTTCGCCGGCGAGCTATTTGCACTGGGCATCCTGAACGCCGGCTTCATGGGCCTGGTGGTGGTCTCGCTGACCGGCGCGTATGCCTTCTCCGAGTTCTTCGGCCTCTCGGGCAGCCTGGACACCAGCTTTGAGAACAGCAAGACCTTCTACCTCTTGTTTATCATCCAGCTGGTGATCGCCACCGCCATCAGCCTGTTCCCCGGCGTGACGCTGTTCAAGCTGGCGATTGCCACCCAAACGCTGAACGCCATGATGCTGCCGTTCGTCTTCTTCTACCTGATCCGCCTGACCAGCGACCGGGCGCTGATGGGCGAGTTTGCCAACACGCGCTTCCAGCGCCGCTTCGCCATCGCGGCGACGGTGGTGATCCTGGTGGCCTCGCTGTTCACGGTGGTGATCAGCTTTCTGCCGCAGTAGGGTTTCTCCGTATTGCCAGCCGCCGCCTGGCCCGCTACGATTGGCTGGAATGGCAGCCAGGCGGCTGCTAACAGGAGGTTACCTTGGAATATGAAGGCTACTGTGTAAAGTGCCGTGAGAAGCGTAAGATCAGCAATGGCGCGGTGGAAGAGACCGCCAGCGGGCGCAAGATGGCCAAAGGCAAGTGCCCGGTGTGCGGTACGACCGTGACGCGTTTCCTATCCGACAAGGAAGCCGGCGGCGCTAAAAAGTGACCCGGGGCCTGGCCCCGCTCCAGCTTATTCCAGCCGGCGCAGTTGTGGCATGAACAGCCAGACTGCGCCGGCAAAGATTAACAGCACAACCCCGCCGATCTGCAGCGCCAGCGGTTCACCATAATATTCGGCCACCAGGCCGGTGAACATGCCCCCCAGCGGCATAAAGCCGAAGAAGGTCAGGCTGTAGATGCTCATCACCCGGCCGCGCACTGCATCGGTCACGTGACTTTGCACCAGCGAGTTAGACAGGTTGTTGACCATAATCATGGCCGTGCCCATCCCCGCCAGCGAGAGC
>JBJSYW010000414.1:0-8107 GCA_046089985.1 Chloroflexota bacterium | reverse complement strand
GACGGCGGTATCCTGGCTGCGGAAGGTGAACCACAGCCCCGCGCCGTACAGCACAATCATAATCGCCGCCACGCCCAGGCTGAGCACTTCCACCTGCACGCTGGTATCCGGCCCAATCGATGAACTGAGCAGCGAAGGGATCAACAGCGCGATCACCGCCAGCAGCAGCAGGATTGCGCTGCGCGAGGCGTGCTTGGGGTCGAAGCGCTGGATGCCGTTCTTGAAACCGCCCAGCAGGAACGACATGCCCATCACCAGCAGGATATTGCCCAGGATCGAGCCGGTGATGGAGGCCTTAACCAGCTCCAGCAGCCCTTCGCGGATCGCCACGATGGTGATGATCAGCTCGGCGGCGTTGCCCAGCGTGGCGTTCAGCAGCCCGCCCAGGCGCGGCCCGGTGTAGACCGTCAGCGCCTCGGTCGAATCGCCGATCAGTCCCGCCAGCGGGATGATCGCCGCCGCCGACAGGATGAACACAGCCAGGTCCCCCCAATGCAGCGCTTCAGCCAGCAGCGCCAGCGGCAGCGCCAGCAGCAAAAGAAGGATCGGCTCTTTACGGATCAGAGTGATTAGCGATTTCATCCCGGTTTCCTTTCGTCTGAAATGGGTGGGCGGCGTCGATGAAATTCTCTCATCGGCAAGAGCGTCAGGCCGGCGACCAAACTGCAGCAGATTTTAACCGATTTTGCTATAATGGTACTACGTATGCCTGAACAGTCGATCTTAAACAATCGCTACCAACTGCTGGAGCGCCTGGGAGCAGGCGGGATGGCGATGGTTTACCGCGCCCGCGACCTGACCCTTGAACGCACCGTGGCGGTCAAGATCCTGCGCAAAGAGTTCTCCGGCGACCCGGGCTTCCGCCGGCGCTTCCAGCAGGAAGCCAAGGCGGCTGCCGGGCTGTCGCACTCTAATATCGTCACCATCCATGACTTCGGCTATTCGGCCGACCAGTTGTATATCGTGATGGAGTACGTGCCGGGCACCGATTTGAAGACCCTGCAGAAGAACCGCGGCCAGTTCACCATCCCCGAAGCGGTGGAGCTGGTGCTGCAGGCCTGCGCCGGCATCGGCTACGCCCACCGGGCCGGGCTGGTGCACTGCGATATCAAGCCGCAGAACATGCTGGTCACCCCCGAACGACGGTTGAAGGTGCTCGATTTCGGTATTGCCCGCGCCCTGGCTACCATCTCGCCCGACGAACGCAGTGAGGTGGTGTGGGGATCGCCGCAGTACTTCTCACCCGAGCAGGCCGCCGGGGCGGCCCCTTCTCCGGCCTCGGACGTGTACTCGCTGGGCGTGGTGCTGTACGAAATGCTCGCCGGGCGGCTGCCCTTCATCTCCGACACCGCCGACCAGCTGGCGCTGCTGCACCGCGAGGCGCTGGCCCCCTCGCCGCGCAAGTTCAACCCCGAAATCCCGGTGCAGCTCGAGCAGATCACCCTCAAGGTGCTCTCCAAAGAGCCGGCGATGCGCTACCGCACCGCCGACCAGCTGGGCCGCGTGCTGGAGAACTTCCTGCATCCACCCGCTCCGCATCCGGCGGCGGCGCTGCACCCCGCTGCGGCGGGCCAGCCCGCGGCCACCCCGCGGCCGGCTCCGCCGGCCTACACGCCCCCGGCCGCGCCGGCCTACGCCCCACCCCCACGCCCGGCGGCCGCGTATGCCCCGCCGGCTCGCCCCGCTCCAGCCGCCCGCCCGGCGCCGCCGCCCACCGCCCCGCTGGAGCGTGGCTATGCTGTGTATGACTCGCCGCCCGAGTACGACCCGGACGGGCAAGACGACGACGAGCCGGATGTGGTGATCGTCACCGGCGCGCTGCGCCGGGCCGAGTTTGACTGGTTCACCTGGCTGCTGGCCCTGCTGGCTTTACTGGCGGTGGGGGGGTTGATCCCGTTCTGGCTGTGGGTGATTTACATGATCCGCCCGCTGCTCTGAGTGGGCGCTGCGGTTTCTTTAAAACGAAAATCACGGCCAACGCCGCGATTTTCGATCAAGCATAACCTGAACAAAGGTGACGGGAATGCCTCTCCCCGGCCTCAAGGATCGATCTACCGACCAGATACGCTTAGGCCTCTTGCGTCTTGGCCAGGGTGCGAATGCAGCGCGCGCAAAGAACCTTGCGCACCAGCTGCCCGTCTTCCAGCACGCTCACCGTCTGCAGGTTGGGACGAAAAGTCCGCGGGGTGGCCTTCTTCGACCACGGGCGGTTAAGACCAAAGGTCGTCTTCTTATTGCAGTGTGCACACTTCGCCATCGTTCAAATTCCTTTCAAAATCTTAAAGCGTTCGATTGCTTAATCTGGCCCGTGATTCAACCGTCCTGCCAGGAGTTTAGCCGAGCAATATTACCACAAACCCACAGGTTTATCAAGCAAAGGAAGCAATTTTCATGTATAATCACCCAGTTTCAGAGGCCACTATGACGGATGAATTGACCCCTATCGGCAGTATCCATGTATCCCCGCGGGCGATCGCCAGCATTGCGTTTCACGCCGCGCTCCAGTCTTACGGTGTTGTCGGACTGACCTCGAAGAACCTGGTCGAAGGTCTGACCCAGGTGCTGGTGAAAGACCCGTTGAACGGCGTCGAAGTGCGCTACGACGGGCAGCAAATCACCATCGACCTGTACGTGGTAGTTGAGTACGGCACCCGCATCAAATCGGTGGCAGCCCGCGTCAGCAACACCGTGCGCTACCAGGTCGAAAAAGCGCTGGGGATGCCGGTTGGTGAGATCAACGTGCATGTACGCGGTCTGCGAATCAGTAACCTGGATTGACAGGTACCCAGAGGAGTAGTTATTAATGTCGGTCGACGCACAAACCGCGGCGCGGCGGGAGGCCCTGCTGCGCAAACCCATTGACGGCCTGGCCCTTAAGCGGCTGGTAGAGGCCGGGCTGACCTGGCTGCGCACCAACCAGCAGGTGGTCAACGCGCTGAACGTATTCCCCGTGCCAGACGGCGACACAGGCACCAACATGGTGCTCACCATGCAGGCCGCCTACGACGAGATCGCCAACTTGAACGAGCACAATTTCGGCAAGATGGCCCACGCCGTGGCCCACGGCGCGCTGATGGGCGCGCGTGGCAATTCGGGCGTGATCCTCTCCCAGTTGTGGCGCGGATTTGCCCGCGCCGTCGACAGCATCCCCGCCCTCGACGCCCCCACCCTGGCCCAGGCGCTGGCTACCGCGCGTGACACGGCCTACAAGGGCGTGGTGCGCCCGGTGGAAGGCACCATCTTGACCGTCGCCAAAGACCTGGCTGCCGCCGCCGGCGAAGCCCAGGGCGCCGGCAACCTGATCGCCCTGCTGGAAACCGTGGTCGAAGCGGCTGACCGCTCGGTGCAGCGCACCCCCGAACTGCTGCCAGTCTTGAAAGAAGCCGGGGTGGTCGATTCGGGCGGCAAAGGCCTGTTTGTGATCCTGGAAGGCATGCTGCGGCACGTCAACGGCCAGCCGCTCGATACGGTGCTGGTCTCCGTTCGTCCGCTGTCGGAGCTGACTCTGGAGAACACCATGGAAACGGTTGAACCGGGACAGGATTTCGAAGTGATCGTCGATTTCCGGCCCAGCCAACCGCTGGACCTGGTCAGCTTCTACGGCCGCCTGGAGGAGATGGGCACCTCGATCCAGGTGGGCGAAGGCGACGGGATGTACCGCATGCACATCCACGTCCCCACCGAGAACCTGTACCACCCGATCGATTACACCCGCACGCTGGGTGTGGTGACCAAGGTGGCGATTGAGAACCTGGTGGCACAGATGGAAGCCCAGCAGGACCAGTGCGACGAAAGCCGCCCGGCCTGCACCCCGGTCGAGCCGGGGCAAAACGCGGTGATCGCCGTAGCCCCCGGGCCGGGGCTGGCGCGGGTCTTCGCCAGCCTGGGCGTGGCGGCGGTGGTGGAAGGCGGGCAGACGATGAACCCCTCCACCCAGGAGATCATCCATGCCTTTGAGAACCTGCCCACCGATCACATTATCATCCTGCCCAACAACAAGAACATCATCCTGACCACCCAGGCCGCCTCCGAACTGACGGTCAAGAAGGTCTCGGTGATCCCCAGCCGCTCGGTGCCGCAGGGCCTGGCGGCGATGATGCGCCTGGTGCCCGACGGCGATTTCGACGAAGTAGTCCAGGAGATGATCCAGGCCATCGATGACGTCGAAACCGGCGAGATCACCATCGCCACCCGCAGCGTCGAGATCGACGGGGTGCAGGTGGAAGAAGGCCAGATCATCGGCCTGCACAACGGCAAGCTGGTGCTGGCTTCCAACGACCTGGACGAAGCCTGCATCGACCTGCTGAAACATGCTCACGCCGACCATTTCGAGTTGATCACCATGTTTTACGGCGCCAACCTGACCAAGAGCGAGGCGTTCCGCATCGCCGATAAGCTGCGCGCCCAATTCCCGCAGCAAGAGATCGAAATTCAGGAAGGCTGCCAGCCGCACTACCAGTTCATCATCGCCATTGAATAACCTGCGCGCCGCGGCGCAGCCGGAGGGGTAGACCGATGAAAATTGCGGTGGTGACCGACAGCACGGCAGATATCCCCGCCCCACTGGCCGAGAGCAGCGGCGTACACGTGGTGCCAAACCTGGTGATGCTGGATGGCGAAAGCTACCGAGACGGGGTGGACCTGTCGCGCGAGCAGTTCTACCAGCGCCTGCCGGCGCTGAAGTCGCTGCCCACCACCGCCACCGCTTCATCCGGAACCTACACCGGGTTGTACCAGCGCCTGCTGGACGAAGGCTACGAGGCGATCGTGTCGGTGCATGTCGCCGGGACGCTGAGCGGGGTGTTGAACGCCGCTTCGGCCGCGGCGCTCGAATTTGGCGAGCGGGTGCGCGTGGTCGACAGCCAGAGCCTGTCGCTGGGGCTGGGCTTCCAGGCCCTGGAGGCCGGCGCCGCGGCGCAGCGCCAGGCGCACCTGGATGAAATCCTGGCCCTGCTGGACGACGCCCGCCGCCGGGCGCGCCTGTTTGCTATGCTGGATACGCTCGAGTACGTCCACCGCAGCGGGCGGGTTTCGTGGGCCAGGGCGCGCCTGGGCAGCCTGCTGCGGGTCAAGCCGTTTGTTGAAGTGCACGCAGGGCAGGTCAAAAGCATGGGCGAGGCGCACAGCCGGGGCAAAGGCGTGCAGCGGCTGGCCGAGTTCCTGGCCCGCCTGGGCCGGCTGGACCGGCTGGCGATCCTGCATACCAACGCCGAGCAGGAAGCCCGGCGCTTCCTGTCTGAGCTGGCCCTGGATCTGCCGCACGCACCGCTGGTGGTTAACGTCACGACTGCGATCGGGACGCACGTCGGACCCAACGCCCTGGGCTTCAGCGCCCTGGTTCATTAGATCGGCTGCCGGAACGGAAAATCCCAGGATGATAAAGGCTGGTAAAATTACATCTAGATGAAGCCGTCGATTGCAAAGCTACAGAAAATATTTAAGCTAGAAGCCGGGCGCGGGTACGACAACCGGGCCGTGGTTGGCGGGTTGGAACGGATGCTGGACCATTGGGAGGGCGAAGCCCGCCTGGATGGGGTGCCTGAGGACCTGATCCAGGTGGTGATGGCGCGCATCCGGGATTACGGCCGGCTGACCGAAAAATCGCGCGCCGAAGCGCTGCTCGGGTTGTGGAAGCGCGTCCAGCGCGGCATGAGCGGAGCCGAGGGCGATGAGTCCGTTCCCGCCGCCCAGGAGTTCCTGCCCCAGCCGCCGCCCAGCCGTCCCACCGGCGAGCCAACCTGGCAGCCGCCGCGCCCGCAGGCTGCAGGCGATACCGGCCCGGATGCAGCAGAAGTCTTCCCGGCGGCGGAGAGTTTCCCGTCTGCCGAGGTCTTTCCAACCGCCGCGCTGGCAAGAGCGCTGCCTGCCGCACCGCCTGCCGCACCGTCCGCTGCACCGTCTGCGGCGCGATCCGGCGCGCTGGACGGCGACGCGCCCGCCGAGGTCTACTCGGCCGCCAGTTTTGTGCGCGTCCAGCCGCGCCGCGGGCGCGGACCCATGGATGGCTGGCAGACTTCGTCCGAGCCGGCCGAGCTGAACGCCCCGCTGACCGTGCTGCAGGGCATCGGTCCCAAGATGGCTGAAACGCTGGCCCGCCTGGGCATGCACACCCTGCGCGACATGCTGTACTTCTTCCCGCGCCGCTACGAAGACTATACTCAGCTCAAGCCGATCAACCGCCTGGAGTACGGCGAGGAAGTGACCGTCATCGCCACCGTGCAGAACATCGGCACCCGCCCGCTGCGCTCTGGCAAGCTCAAGCTGGTCGAAGCCATCGTCAGCGATGGTACCGGGGCGCTGCGCGTCAACTGGTTCAACCAGGAACATATCGCCCGCCGCCTGCACAGCGGTTCGCATGTCAGCCTGTCGGGCAAGGTCAAGCAGTACATGGGCCGCCTGGTGATGGACAACCCGTCGTGCGAGCCGATCGACCAGGTGGCGTTGAACACCAACCGCATCGTGCCGGTCTACCCGTTGACCGCCAACATCTCCGCCGCCTGGCTGCGCAAGCAGATGATGAATGTGGTCACCTTCTGGGCCCAAAAGCTGCCCGACCCGCTGCCCGAAAGCGTGCGCCGCAGCACCGATCTGATGGATCTGCCCAGTGCGCTGTACCAGATCCACTTCCCCGATTCGATGAAAGACCTGGCTGCGGCGCAGACCCGCCTGGCCTTTGACGAAGTATTCCTGCTCCAGCTGGGCGTGCTGCGCCAGAAGCGCCAGTGGCAGCAGCGCGCCGGCCGGGTGATCGAAGCCGATCCACAGTGGCTGGAGGGCCAGGTGGCCCGCCTGCCCTACCGGCTGACCGGCGCCCAGCAGCGCGCCCTGGAAGATATCCGCCGCGACCTGCAGCTGGGCCGCCCGATGAACCGCCTGGTGCAGGGCGACGTTGGTTCCGGCAAAACCGTCATCGCCGGGCTGGCTGTCGCGATGGTGGCGAACACCTGGGCGCAGTCGGCGCTGATGGCGCCGACCAGCATCCTGGCCGAGCAGCATTATAAGAACCTGCAGCGCCTGCTGTGCCAGCCGGTGGAGCCTCCCGCCGCGCCGGTGGAGCCAGTGGTCGAGCCGGCCGCTGAACCTGCAGCGGCCGCTGAACCTGCAGCGGCCGCTGAAGCTGCGCCGCAGGCGAGCCTGGAAACCGCGCTGCCCATCGATGCGGTTGAGCCGGCCGAAGCTGCCGAAACGGCCGAGCCGGTTCAACCCATGCTGGAGCCGGCCGAAGCTGCCGAAACCACTGAAACCACTGAAACCGCTGAAACCGCTGAAACCGCCGCAGCCGCCGGGCTACCCGAGCCAATCGAAGCCGCTGAACCCGTTCAACCCATGCCGGATGCCGCGCCCGAGCCGGCCGAGCCCGGTGCGCCGCCTGCTCCCCCGCCGCTTGACCCCACCCAGGTGCGCCTGCTGGTCGGCGCTACCCCGGAGGCCGAGAAACAGGCCATCCGCGACGACCTGGCCAAGGGCTGGATCAAGCTGGTGATTGGCACCCACGCGCTGTTGGAAGACCCGGTGGTCTTCCAGGACCTGCAGCTGGTGATCGTCGACGAGCAGCACCGGTTTGGCGTCGACCAGCGCGCCACGCTGCGCTCCAAGGGCAGCGATCCGCACCTGCTGGTGATGACCGCCACGCCCATCCCACGCTCGCTGGCCCTGACCGTCTATGGCGACCTGGACGTAAGCGTGATCGACGAGCTGCCGCCCGGCCGCGAGCCGGTCGATACCTATGTGCTGCTACCGCGCGAGATCGAGCGCGCCTACACCCTGATCCGCAGCCAGGTGGCCGAAGGGCGCCAGGCATTTATTATCTACCCGCTGGTGGAAGACACCAGCAAGGATGAAGCCGGCGACGCCCCCGTGCCGCTCGCCCCGAACGCGCCATCCAAGGCCGCCGTCGACGAGCACGCCCGCTTGCAGCGTGAGGTCTTCCCCAAGCTCAGGCTGGGCCTGCTGCACGGGCGCATGCGCCCGGATGAGAAAGAAGCCGTGATGCAAGACTTCCGCGCCGGGCGCTACCAGGTGCTGATCTCCACCACGGTGGTGGAAGTTGGCGTGGACGTGCCCAACGCCACGGTGATGCTAATCGAGGGCGCAAACCGTTTCGGCC